>CAZHWD010000236.1:0-6948 GCA_964536335.1 uncultured Eudoraea sp.
GAAATACACCTTTATATTTAGCTTTGTTAGAACTATAAAACTTAAAAAATAATGAAAAAACTAGCACTATTGATCTGTGTGTTAATGGGATCAATTTCTATTAACGGACAGATAACAACACCCGCACCAAGCCCGGCAGCCAAGGTTATGCAAACGGTCGGTTTAACCGATGTAACTCTCGAATATTCGAGACCTTCAATGCGCGGCAGAACTATTTTTGGTGATCTTGTACCTTTCGATAAATTATGGAGAACAGGGGCTAACAGAAATTCAATGATTACTTTTTCTGATGATGTTACAATTGCAGGTCAGGAAGTAAAAGCAGGGACTTATGCAATTTACACCAAACCGGGACAAACTTCCTGGGAAGTAATCTTCTATTCTGACTATAATAACGGCGGAACACCTCAAAATTGGGACGATTCCAAGGTGGTTGCAAAGACCACAGCTGAGGTAATGGCGCTCCCTTCTGACGTGGAATCATTTACTATGAGTATTGATGCGCTAAACAATAATGGAGCTACTCTTGGGATGTTATGGGAAAAAACCTATGTGGGTGTTGCATTTAAGGTACCTACTGCTGAAAAGGCAGTTAAGAGTATTGAAAGTGTAATGAATGGTCCTTCAGCTAATGATTATTTTGGAGCCGCATCCTATTACTTTACGGAAGGCAAGGATCTTTCAAAAGCCAAGGAATGGATTGATAAAGCAGTATCAATGAACGATAAGGCTTACTGGATGATGAGAATGCAATCTCTAATTTCAGCAAAAATGGGTGATACAAAAGGCGCTATCGAAGCGGCCAAGAAATCTATGACGGCGGCAGAGACAGCGGGCAATGCAGATTATGTAAAGATGAACAAAGACTCTCTTAAAGAGTGGGGAGCATTGTAATTCTTTAAAAATTATTATTATCTAAAACCCCAGCCTTTTTGGTTGGGGTTTTTTATTTTATGTGAAGACAAGTATCATTATTTAAATGTACTATCTCCTGATGTCAGAATTTATTAGGTTTTAATGGGAGGGTTCTTATGAAGCCTGTCAAATGATTCGAATAATATGGCCAATACAATAACAAAAAGACAGCCGAATGCATTTAACCACAAATACCCCATCCAATCTAAATACCATACAAATATAACAACTACTTGGGTGATAATACCCGCGATAAAAACAGCATTCCCTTTTACATACCGGAAAAAGAATGCCAGTAAAAACATGCCCAATATGTTTCCATAAAAAATAGACCCAATGATATTCACTAATTGAATCAGATTATCAAAGAGGTTTGCCACGCAGGCAATTAGAATCGCAACAATACCCCAAAGCAAGGTAAATAACTTGGAAACCTTCACATAGTGTTCCGGGGAGTATTCTTCTTTTTTATTCCTTTTATAAAGGTCGAGTGCAGTAATTGTACCCAGAGCATTTAGTTCTGAAGCAGTAGAAGACATAGCGGCAGACAGAATTACCGCCAATAAAAGCCCTACTAATCCTTTTGGCAAATAGTTTAATATAAAGTGAATAAACACATAATCTTTATCATTGGTTTCAACAGTGTCATTCGCATTGGATATAAGGGTTTTTGCTGCTTCCCTGTTGTTTTTCTCCTTTTCAATAATCAGTAGCATTTCGTTTTTAGCTTCGGTAGTAGCGTTCTGGTTGTTTAAATCCAATGCTGCAGAAAACTGTTCCTGCGCCATTTTCTTTTCAATTTCTAAATTTTTATGACTTTCCTCTAATAATTTGTAATCTTCTGCATAGGAAGTTTGCATTATTGCATTTGTAGCAGCAGGATTAAAATTTAAAGGGGATGGATTGTATTGATAGAATACAAAAACCATAACACCAACGAGAAGGATAAAAAACTGCATAGGAACCTTAAAAATTCCGTTGAAGACAAGGCCTAGTTGACTTTCACGAATGGATTTTCCAGAGAGATAGCGCTGAACCTGACTCTGATCCGTACCAAAGTAAGCCAGTGCAAGAAACATACCTCCGGTTATCCCACTCCAGAATGTATATCTGCTGCGCGGATCGATACTGAAATCCAAAATATTTAATTTATCACTCGCACCTGCAATTTTGAGGGCTTTGGTAAATGTGATATCTGCAGGCAAAAAACCCAGAATAAAAAAGAATGCAATAAACATCCCGGTCATAATAACAAACATTTGCTGTTTTTGGGTAACACTTACTGCATTTGTACCACCGGAGACGGTATATATAATTACTAAGGAGCCAATAATTATATTGAGGGTTTTTAAATCCCATCCTAAGACAGCAGAGAGGATTATAGAGGGAGCAAAAATGGTAATACCTGCTGCAAGGCCTCGTTGTATTAAAAATAATATCGCAGCAAGAGTACGGGTTTTAAGATCAAATCTCCTTTCAAGAAATTCGTAGGCAGTATATACTTTTAATTTGTGATATAGAGGAATAAATACAATACATATAATTACCATTGCCAATGGCAGTCCAAAGTAGAATTGAACAAAACCCATTCCGTCGTGAAAAGCCTGTCCGGGGGTGGAGAGAAAAGTAATAGCACTGGCCTGGGTAGCCATTACAGAAAGGCCAATCGTCCACCATTTGGACTGATGCCCTCCTAGTACATAATCAGTTACATTTTTATTACCCCTGGTTTTCCAGACTCCATAAACCACTATAAATAATAGAGTTCCACCAAGTATAATCCAGTCAAGTTTCCCCATATCAACTGTATGAGGTCATTATAAAATAAAAAATAAGAATGTAAATAGTATTGAGTACCAATACGAGTGTATATTCTTTTTTCCAGGTAAGTTTATCAAGCATCATTTACCTTTAATATCTGTAGTACTATCTATTTGTTCTTTCCCTAATGACAAAATATTAGCGAATAGCTTATATGCTCCAGATACCCCGGCAGGAAGTTCTCTAAAAAAACTTATTCCGGTATAAATATAATTTCCCTTGCCATAGGGTGCTATCAGAAGTGCTCCATTGGTTGGGGATTCTCCTTTATCATTCATTTGGAGAATTGGTGTGAATTTAGGATCCCATTCGCCAGGAAAGTAAAGTCCTCTCTCCTGGACCCAACCCTCAAAGTCTAAAATAGTAATGGCATTTGGAAAATTAATGACTGTATGGTCACTTGCAATAATCTTCACTTCAGAATCCTCATTGGTAATACGGTCCCTGGATAATTTAAGAGGGTAGGGCGCCAGATCATCAAAAGCGGCGTCCCTGCGCCCGGCGGTATTGTACTGTATTACCAGGTTTCCTCCTTGCTCTACATATTCCAGTAAAAAACGTTGTTTAAATTTAAGTTCTTCAATTACATTATATGCCCTGATTCCGGTAACAACAGCGTCATATTTCTCCAGACTACCCGATTCTATTTCCATAGGATCAATAAGATGAACAGTATAACCTATCTGTTCCAGGCTTTCGGGCACCTCATCTCCGGCTCCCATTATATAACCTATATTCTCACCAACTTTTTGAATGTTTAGTCTTACAACTTTGGCTTCCGAGGGAATTAAAACTGTTTGCGTAGGAATATGGTCATAGGCGATCACTATTAATTCTTTATCTAATTCTTTGTCATCAATTCGAATAATGGGTGTTATCAAACTTTCATCTTCCTCGGACGGCGGGGTTAAAGTAAAAACAACCGTCTTTTCATCACCCTTGTTTGCAATTTCAAATTCCATAAATTCCTCATCTACCACCCAATCTTTGTTATGGTCCAATTGCACATTTCCTTCAAGTCCGTTTTTATGAGCGGTAATAGTTACGGGTATTTTTCTAGGAGTTCTGTCCGCAAATATCAAAACTTTGTCACTAAATCTCGCAGTAGCTTCCGGTATAATCTCAAAGGGTTCATAAAGTTCCCCTTTATCAGGTTTGGAATATCTGTGAATAACCGGTTTTTCTATTTTTATGGAATATCCCTCGAATTCCAAATCAAAGCTTGCGTAAAAAGGAGGTACAGTTTCGGGGCTTCCAATTAGTTCTGGCTGATTCACTTTGTACATGCCAAGACTTCCTTTTTCTATTAACCAATAAGGACTTGTGTATTGTTCCGTTTCAGGTATATTGAGATCCAGTACAAGGTTCTTTTTTTGATTATTAGCTAAAAGTATTTTGTTCTGGTTAAAAGAATCCGAGGCAAGAGAAACAGAATTAAATGAAATAGTAGTATTACTTCGATTAAGAACCTCAATATTTATTTTTATAGTACTACCGGGAACTGCATTTGGTACTGCGGATGAAGCTTCAAGATAAACCCCGCAAACAGCAAGAATAATATCCTGCAGTTCTTTTAATTTAATTTGCTTCCAGTGATGATCCTCCTCTATATTAACCAGTAATTTGTGTGCTTCCAGAAATTCCGGAAGGTGTTTTGATGGATCTACAAAGTCAAAATCCTCTTCTATGCGATATAATAATTTCCCAATAGCTTCACCTCCTTTGATTCTTGACCAGCTTGTATCGATCCCTTCAAATATATCAGACTGGTCAGCAGGCAGGTCCCCGGACAACAATTCTATATATTCATCCTGACTGCCTCTGCTAGACAATCTGCCAAAACCCTGACTCAAATGCTGACTACTAGCAATAGATGCAATTTCGTTGTTGGAAAGCCCCTTCATGGGATAATAAACCCCAACATCTAAATTCATCATATTGGATTTATCTGCTTTTTTAAAATTTTCAGGACTCCCGTAGAACCACCATGATGTATTGAAGAATAATCTTTTGGGTTGCCAAAGACTTACTTTATCCAATTGTTCAGGATATGCATTTTGATTATTAACAAGATCAAAGGCCTCTACGCTAAGCATCGCAGAAGATGTATGATGTCCATGGCTTGAACCTGGTGTTCTGTGATCAAAACGATTTACAATAACATCTGGTTTAAAATTTCGAAGGACCCAAACAACATCACCCAAAACGGCCTCTTTATCCCATATTTTTAAAGTTTCATCCGGGTGTTTAGAATACCCAAAATCATTTGCCCTCGTGAAAAATTGTTCTCCTCCGTCAATTCCCCTCGCTGCCAGTAATTCTTCTGTTCTTAATACTCCCAGGAGTTCTCTAAGTTCCGAACCTATAAGGTTTTGACCTCCATCACCTCTAGTGATAGATAAATATCCGGTCCGGGCTTTAACTTCGTTTGAGAGGTAGGAAATTAGTCTTGTATTTTCATCATCAGGATGAGCCGCAATATATAGTGCAGAACCCAAAAAGTTTAATTTTTGTAAAGAATGATAAATATCGGAAGAGGTGCTTTTTTTTGGTACTTGGGTTAAAGCAGTGTGTAGTCCAAAAAATAACCCTAACCAGAGTACCAGAAAATAACGCATGTTTTTTTTATATGATGGTGCTCAAATATAAAGATATTACAAGTGTCGGGGCAATATTTAAAACTTCTTTAACAACTTATAATAATTCACTTTGAGTATGTTCCCCATTTACTTTTACCTTGACGATCAAAATTGCTTTTTGCAGCATAAGATTATTGGGATACGTTAATAATTCGGAATTATCGTTTCTCAAATGAATATGAAATGCCCTAATATCCTCAATAATGTAATTTCCCTCGTGCTCCATTTCCTTGTCCATTATTTTAATGCGATCGCCTATTTTAAAAGGAAAAGAGAAGTAAAGAATAATACCCGCTGTAACATTACTTAAGATAGACCATTGTGCAAATATGGCAACCCCAATTACCGCAAAGAAAGAGGAAAAAATAAGGCCAAGCTGTTTGAAATTAACCCCCCAAATAAATATGATAACTACAATTCCAATAGCACTAAGGCCAAAGGAGACATATTTTATTATTAATCTGGTGCGTATTTTATTTAGGTCGCTTGCATTGCCCACTTTACGAATGGTCTTGGACGTAATAAATTTTAATACAAGCAACGTTATAATAGTGATTACGGTTGCTAATAGTTCACTCTTATAATTCGCAATAAATTCTTCCATATATTTTATAACCCTAAATGATCTCTTAAAATTATATCTTTATTTTCATTTTGTTGCCAATAAGGGGTATTAACAAGTTTAATTTTTGTAGCCCTGGAGGTCAGTAATATTGCATTTGCACCATAACCGCTTTTAAATTCATCCGACCAACTTTCAATTGTATGAGGAAAAGCCGTGCTGAAGTTAATGGTAAGTGTTCGCTCCAGGTCCGGATAGGATATAGAATAAGAACTAATTCCATCATTTTGGGTAAGATTGGCTAAGGCCTTATATGCTTTAATCTTTTTATGAGCTACCCTGATATATTCTAATGAAGGAATAACTTCCAGCTGGCCCTGGGGAAGTCCGTTGGGGTTTATTCGTAATTTGTTCCACAACTCGTTTTCCAAAATGTTTTTTTCCATTTTAAATTCCTGATCAGCCTCACCTTCAAAATAAGAGTGCGCTTCATACTCAAAATCTTCTCTGTTATTCAACTGAGCATAAACATGACCACACCATTCCTGAACAGATGAGGATATTTTTATAGCGTGTTGATTGTCCTGAACCGGATAAAAAGAACTACTCATAATAGAATATGGGTAAATACCCGTAAAGTATTTTTTAGTACTGTTTAATTTTAGTACCGGAATATTATCAGCATTACTTCTATCTGCCTTAACTTGTTTATCGACTAAAAATGGCTCCGTAACAAAGATTAAAACTGCATGTCCATCTCTAATTTCCCCGTATCTGGCCTGTTCGAGTTTATAGGACGTGATTTCTGCTTCTCCGGTATACCAATACTCCTTAAACTCCAGGGAAAGAGGATTTGGTTTTGTGGTTTCAGAATTATTTTTTAAACTTTCAGCGTTGACAATTTCGTTCCCTTTAGAGCTGGCTTTTACTTCACAGGATATAAAAACCAATGGCGTAATTAAGATTAAAAAAGCAAGAAGTATTTTAGGGATAAGTAGTCTCATAGTATTT
>CAZHWD010000237.1:0-16619 GCA_964536335.1 uncultured Eudoraea sp.
TATTCCCTGGTCATTTAGGATTAAGAGAGTATCTCCTTTAGCTACTTTCTTATTATTCGCAAGACTACAGAATAGCACCCGTCCGGAATTAATCAAGCTAATATCTACACGTTCTTTATTGGGTTTAATAATCCCCCTGGCTGTTGAAACAACATCTACTTTTAAAAAAGGCAGCGCCACAAAGGCACCTATTAGAATAAGCAGAAGTATAAGGTATATGCTTTTACTTCGGGTACTGTGTTTAAACTGGTGCACCTCAGCGGTGCTTTCCAGGATTTCTTTAGGAAAAACCTGTTTCATAATTCCATAATGCTAAAAATTGATTCCTTTTTCCTGAATGCCGTTGGTATAACAATATATGGGTACAAACTGCAAAGGAGCTGCAAAATGGCAAGAAGTTCTATGCCGGGTTACTGACTATTTTTTTTATTTAATTGAATAGGTGGAATAACATTAACTTTAAGAGGTTGAATTAACTAAATGGACAAAATAAGAATGAAAAGAGTCTTAGCCCTTTAATTCTCTTGATAAGGGATACCAAATAATATGATATAGCCCGTTATGCGTCATTTCATTTAATAACGTAACTTTATTAACACCATAATTAGTTGCTAAAAACTCACCATGAGAAAACTTCTGCTACTTATACTGTTTGCTTGCGTTACCAACCAGATTACAGCCCAACAGGAAAACTATAACGTAAAAAACTTAAAAATTACCATTCTTAGCACGATGTTAAGCGATTGGGGTATTGGTGAATGGGGCTTTTCTGCTTTGGTGGAAGCAGATTCAATACGAATACTCTTTGATGCCGGTGCCGGAGAAGAAACAGTATTGGAAAATAGTATGGAACTTGGCATTGACCTCTCCTCAGTGCATACGCTTGTTCTTAGCCATAACCACGGTGATCATACAGGTGGCTGGCTTCCGCTGCGCAATGCTGTGAAAGCTACAAATCCGAGTGCTTTGTCAATTACGCATGTTGGCAGAGGATTGTTTGATACCCGCATTTCTTCCAGGGGCGAGGAAAACAGGTACCGTCAAAAAGATTCGCTGCTTTATATGGAGACAGGGGGACAAGTTAAGGTACATGACCACTTTATCGAAATTCATCCGGGAGTTTTTCTAACTGGTCCTGTACCCAGACTATACCCGGAAAGAAATTATACACTTGGGGGTAACATTGTAAAGAAGAAAGATGCATTGGGTAATATAGTTGATGACATTGTTCCAGAAGACATGTCGCTTGTTGTGCGTACGGAAAATGGGTTGGTGGTCCTTTCCGGATGCGGACACTCAGGACTCATCAATACGATCACTTATGTTCAAAATAATTTACAACAACAGCCTGTACTCGCTGCAGTTGGTGGTTTCCATTTGTTAGAAAACACCGATGAGCAAATCAGGTGGACAGCTGACCACTTGGAAAAAGCTGGTCTTCAATATTTTATGGGTGCACACTGTACCGGCATAGAACCGGTGTACCAGATTAGGGATTTGTTGGATTTAAAGCGGGGCGAATCTATTGTCGGATCCGTAGGGGCTATGTTTGAACTTGACAAGGGTTTTACCACAGGTCCATTAACTAAATAAACCAATCCATTTCTCTTCTGTCTTACAAACTTAAGATGGCCATAAACTGAAAACTGAGATAAAAATGGGATCAGACAAAAAGAACCATTGGGAAACAGTTTACGAAACTAAAAACCCGGACCAGGTAAGTTGGACACAAGAAGTGCCCAAAACTTCACTTGAATTTATACATTCATTTGGGCTGAAAAAAACTGCCAAAATCATAGATATTGGTGGTGGCGACAGTAACTTTGTGGACCATTTACTTGACGAAGGATTTGAAAATATTACTGTACTTGACATTTCAGCCAAAGCACTTGAAAAATCACAAAAACGACTTGGCGACAAGGCAGTGAAAGTGAATTGGGTAGTAAGCGATATAACAGAATATAAACCGAAAACGACTTTTGATGTTTGGCACGACAGAGCAACCTTTCATTTTTTGACAACGGCTGAACAAATTGAAAAATATATGACAACAGCAAGAAATTCTGTGAACGGATTTTTGGCAATCGCAACATTTTCGGAAAACGGACCGACAAAATGTAGCGGACTTGAAATTAAACAATACAGTGAAGAAAAACTGGCAACAGAATTTAAGAATGGGTTTGATAAAATTCGTTGTGTAACGGAAGATCATAAAACACCATTTAATACAACACAGAATTTCTTGTTTTGTAGTTTCAAAAAACAATTAAATTGAAAATTTCAGTGGCAAGCTTTGCTTATATTTCATTGTACGAAACACCATCCCCACCTGCCGGACGGGTAGGAAAAAGGGCGTTTATTCAGAGCGTTCTAACCAATTAAGACTAGTTCAAATGAAAACAAAATATCTAACTTTTATCGCATTGATTTTGTTGAATTTTGGTTGTAAAAACAGCTCTCAAAAATCAGAATCAAATTCAATTCAAATTGATGCTAATACAGAAAATAAAATGGAACAAAATAGCATGATAGATTTTGGAAATGAATATGCAAATGCCTGGAGTAGCCAAAAACCTGAAAGGGTTGCTGAATTTTTTGCTTCAGATGCTTCATTACAGGTTAATGATGGTGAGCCCGCAGTCGGAACCGAAGCGATCACAAATGTTGCAAAAGGGTTTATGGATGCTTTTCCTGATATGGTAGTTGCAATGGATAGTTTAATAACCAAATCGAATAAAACACGGTTTTACTGGACGCTAACCGGAACAAATAATGTTCCCGGTGGAACTGGAAATAAAGTAAAAATCAGCGGGTTTGAAGAGTGGATATTGAATAAAGATGGATTAGTCCAGGAGTCCAAAGGTCATTTTGATGCGGAGGAGTATAACCGACAGTTAAATGCTAATGTAGCAGAATAAAAACTGGCTACAACGATGGCTATAATTCATTATGTCCAGACCCCAAACTGAAAGAATTTCCCTATTTTAGATATAATAACCTGTATTATTTTGTAGGTAAGGCGATCCCCAATGCAGACAGCCCCATATTCCAGCCATGGCCAAATTTGAACAAAGGCCACAGGAAAAATAGAATTAAATACAGTTAATATAAAAAGGAAACAATATGAAATTAGGAGCATTTTCTATCAGTCTTAGTGTCAAGGACATTAATGTGTCCAAAGAATTTTATGAAAATTTAGGTTTTAAAGTTTTCGCAGGCGAGATCGAGAAAAATTATCTGATAATGAAAAACGAAAATTCACTTATTGGATTATTTCAAGGGATGTTTGAAAATAATATTTTGACTTTTAACCCAGGATGGGACACTGAAGCCAATAAACTTAAAAAATTTGATGACGTGAGAGAAATTCAGAGAGAATTAAAAGAAAAAGGAACTACGTTGGAAAGTGAAGCGGATGAAAGCACAACCGGACCCGGGAGTTTTGTTGTTATGGACCCGGATGGAAATACAATTCTTATCGACCAACACGTATAGAAGATTGATTGAATACTGAACTTTAATAGTTAACCTAAACCTAAAATCCATGAGAAATTTGAGCTTAATTATTTCTTTGTTTCTAATCCTCCAAAGCTGCTTAAATAAACAGGAAGCACAAAAGACAAATGTTCAAAAAAGCAGTTATTTAGATTATTCAGATCGTGATGATAAATTAAGTGGCGGGGTAAAGATAATTCCGGTTCAAACCTCAGCAGGAGAATTTAGAGTTTGGACAAAAAGAGTTGGAAACAATCCTAAGATGAAAGTATTATTACTGCATGGCGGGCCAGGTGCAACGCATGAATATTTTGAGGTGTTTGATTCGTACTTTCCAAACGCCGAAATAGAGTATTACTATTATGATCAGTTGGAATCTGCCTATAGTGACCAGCCCAATGATAGTAGTTTGTGGAGTGTAGACAGATATGTGGATGAGGTGGAACAAGTGCGAAAGGCACTTGGTTTAAACTCGGATAATTTTTATCTGCTGGGAAGTTCCTGGGGTGGTATCTTATGCATGGAATATGCGCTAAAATACCAGGAAAATCTAAAAGGCCTTATAGTGTCGAACATGATGGCATCTATCCCGGATTATGTTACCTATGCCAATTATGTTCTCGGGCCGAAATTAGCTCCTGATGTATTGGAAGAAATTAGAGGTCTGGAGGCAAAGGGTGATTATGCCAATCCGAGATACTCGGAATTGATCTATGCCAACTACTATCCGGAACATGTGTTGCGTATGCCCCTGGAAGAATGGCCAGACCCTGTAAATAGGGCATTTTCAAATCTAAACTCAGACTTGTATGTTACCATGCAAGGCCCCAGTGAATTTGGGGTTGTAGGAGATGCAAAGTTGAAGAATTGGGATATTAAAGCAGAACTTTCAAAAATTTCAGTTCCAACCTTAACTATTGGCGGAGCCTATGATACTATGGATCCAAAGCATATGGAATGGATAGCTTCAGAAGTTCAGAATGGACAATATTTGCATTGCCCTAATGGGAGTCATTTAGCCATGTATGATGATGCAGAAAACTATTTTAAAGGGTTAATTGAATTTATTGTTAATGTAGACATGGAACAGGCGAAATAATGGTGAATATTGATAATACTACCAACATCAGAGCCTATATGCTGGTCATGGCTCTTACCCTTGTTTTTTTAGGCTGTAACTCGTCTTCTGAAAAAAATAACTCCCCTCACAGAGTTGCAAGGCAAATGGGTGAATTTGAAAAAATTGACGCGCTCTGGCTAATCTGGCCAACCACAGATCACAAAGTTGGAGAATCTGTGGAAAAGGTTACACTATCCATAATTGAATCACTACTAGGCGATTTAAAAATTGTGGTCAGTTGTGCCGATGATGAAGTACTTCAAAAGGCGAAATCCATTTTGAGTGAAAAATATCCCTATTCAAAGAATCTGATTTATCAAGTTATTCCATCAGTAGAAATCTGGGCCAGAGATATGGGCCCTGTTTTTGTAGAATTGGAAAACGGAAAACACGCTATTGCAGATTTTAACTTTAATTCCTGGGGTTACACAGATACCCTGGATGTTGTCGCCAAAACCGAAGAGAAGTTTGACGAAAGGGTTGCGGAAATATTAAATCTGCCTATTATTTCAAGTTCCATGATTAGCGAAGGGGGTAACCGTGAACTTAACGGAAAAGGGACCCTACTTGCTTCCGAAACTGTTGAGCAGGGCAGAAACCCTGCTATGACTAAAGCAGCCATGGAATCTGAATACCATAAGTTACTGGGTGTTAACAAGGTTATTTGGCTTAAACACGGGCTACTGGAAGACAGTCATACTTTTCTTGGCCCTTTAAACACCTCGGGGACAGCAAAGGCGTATACGGTAGTGACGACCAATGGGCATGTAGATGAATTTGCCCGTTTTGTGAATGATTCTACCATCCTTTTAGCCAGTGTGGATAGTACAGACCTGGAAGACCCCATTGCTCGAGAGAATCATAAGCGCATGGAGGAAAACTACGAAATACTTTTAGAAAGTACCGACCAGGATGGTGAGCCTTTTCACATAATAAGAATGCCTTTGCCTGAAAGCATTCTTACCACTATGAGTCCCGGAGATTATGTATACGATTACATCAAAACACTTGATTATTATGATGGCAGCAAATTTCCCTCAGGGGATACCATCACTGTAATAGCAGCGGCAAGTTATCTGAATTTTATCATTACTTCCAAGGTTATTGTGGGCCAAAAGTATTGGCGTGAAGGAATGCCTGAAGAGATCAAAAGCAGGGATGAGGAAGCAAAGGGGATATTGCAATCCTTATTTCCAAACAGAAAGGTGGTTATGTTAGATGCATTAGCCGTAAATTTAGGCGGAGGTGGTTTGCATTGCATAAGCATGCATCAACCGGAGTTGTTATCAAATTAAAGAAAGACAATTTGATAAGTAGCAATAACGAAAACCTGCCACAACTGTGAATGAAAGGTTCATGGTTGTATGGAATAATTAAAATCGACAGGTAATTTAAGTCGTTCAAATGAGAGACATAGAAAACAGGAAGGACATTGAAGTTTTGGTGAATGAATTTTACGCTAAGGTTCTTAAAGATGAGAAAATTGGATTCTTTTTTAACGAAATAGCCCAGATAGACTGGAAAAAACATTTTCCAATTATGTATGACTTCTGGGAAACTATTTTATTGGATACCATGAAGTATAAAGGAAATCCTATGACTAAACATATTGTACTAAGTAAAAAGGAGCCCATGACTCCAGAGCATTTTAAAAGGTGGCTATTTCTCTGGAATCAAACGGTCAATGAAAGTTTTGCCGGTGACAGGGCTTCTGAGGCAATAAAAAGGGCTCAGATGATAGCAGACCTAATGAAATATAAGATTGCTAATAACAATATTTCTACCCGGAATTAATCCGGTAGTAATTTATAAAAACTTTTTGGTGAATTATCGTAATTTACCAGACATAGAACTATTAAAAATTCAAATAATGAAAAAAATATTAATTACAGGTTGCAGTTCGGGATTCGGTTTTAGTTCTGCTAAATATTTAGCGGAAAAAGGCCATCATGTTTATGCCACTATGAGAAATATCAATGGGAAAAATGCCGCTCCTGCTGCTGAATTGAAAGATTTTTCAAATTCCAAGGGCGTCCAATTAGAGGTATTAGAAATGGATGTAACCTCAGATGATAGTGTTAAATCTGCGGTAGACCAGATTCCTGTTGTAGATGTTCTGATAAATAATGCCGGACTTGGTTTCGGGGGAGCTATAGAGGCATTCTCTTCAGCTCAGTGTTTAGAACAATTAGATTTAAATATAGTAGGGACACTTCGTGTTGCCAAAGCCGTTTTGCCCGGTATGCGTTGACGCAATTCCGGGTTGATTATTCAAATTAGTTCCATAGCCGGACGAGGTGCTTTTCCCGGGTTTGGTGTCTATCATGCAAGTAAATGGGGATTGGAAGGGTTAAGTGAAGCAATGCGCTATGAATTGGCACCATTAGGAATTGATGTCGTGATAGTAGAACCCGGACCATTCTCAACAAATTTTTTCGGAAACATAGTCCCTGCTACCAATGATGATATTGCTTCTGCATACAAACATGTAGGAGAATTTTTCGAGGGCTTTGGGAAACAAGTAGAGAGTATGTTCGAAGACCCAAATGCTCCTACAGATCCGATGATTGTTGTGAAAATTTTTGAAGATTTAATTAATAGTCCCGCCGGTAGCCGTCCGTTAAGGACCATTGCCGGTCTTGACTTTGGTTTCCAGGCATTGAATGATGCGGTAGAACCTCTTAGAAAAGCAAGTCTTGAATCAATGGGATTAGAAGGTTGTGATGGGCCTGCGGCTTAGAAATAATAGTTAACCAAATAAACTTAACTTCAGAATAACTGCATCCAAAATTGGATAGACCCGAGCTAAATTTAAATCCTAAAGGCTGTCTTAGTTAGACTTAGGCTGTGAAGCAGGGAAAACAAAATTATGCCTAAATGTTATCATCAATTGCTTAATGTGATAACTGGTCAGTAAAGAAACAACTAATTATTTTAATAACTAAAATCTTAAAAAATGGGAAAACTGGATATTAAACAATCAATGGAAGTGAAAACCAATGCTTCAAAAACCTGGGAAATAATCGGTCCGGGTTTTGTAAACATTGCAGATTGGGGCAGGGGAGTGCTTAAATCCTGGAGTGATGATTCAAGCCCGGCAAAATTTGCTAATGCCCCTGCAGTCGGTCGTCATTGCGAGGTAATTGGCCTTGGAAAACTAGACGAAAAGATCATACACTATGATAGCGGAAAATATGAAATAAGTTGGTCGGCCTTTGGAGAAAAAATGCCAAAGTTCCTTACCAACCTTCAAAATGAGATTAAAGTTGAAGAAATAAACGAGAATACATCTAAAATAAGTTCCAATATCACAGCTAATTTAAGTGGAATACAAGGTGTTTTATTGGGTTGGGTTTTAAAGAAAAATTTCACCAAACTAATAAATGGGTTCTTATCTGATTGGAAGACCTATGCAGAAACAGGAGAAATATCTGAGACAAAAAGAAAGGAGAAAGTTAAGTCCTCCCAGCTATAAAAAACAAATCAAAACACTGCAGGGCGCGTTAATATTAATGCATATACCTACCCTTGAGGTGCTTTTAAAACAAAAGTTGATTGAAATCTAATTTAATGTTTAATAAAAAGAGGTGAAGAATTAAATGGCGCAAATAAAAAGAACCCTTGAAGAACAAAGAATAGAATTTACAAACAGGAAATTCTTAGCAACACCCTTTGCTGGATTGTTAGTATGGCTAATAATTGGAATAGCAGGTCTTACGCTTCCGGTTAGAGCAACTGTCTGGGTCCTATTTATTGGAACAGGGAGTATTGTTTATTTAGGGATCTTTATTTCAAAATTTACAGGTGAAGATTTTCTCGATAAAAGCAAACCAAAAAATGAATTCGATAATCTATTTCTAATAACAGTCGGACAAGCATTCCTGGTTTATTCAATTGCGATCCCTTTCTTTCTTTTGGAATATTCGTCTTTGCCAATGACGATTGGAATTTTAACCGGAGTAATGTGGCTGCCGTTTTCCTGGATTATTAAACATTGGGTTGGGATATTTCACGCGATAT
The DNA here is from genome assembly GCA_964536335.1 of uncultured Eudoraea sp. GTDB lineage: Bacteria > Bacteroidota > Bacteroidia > Flavobacteriales > Flavobacteriaceae > Eudoraea. The sequence continues at coordinate 8,636 of CAZHWD010000237.1, forward strand.
TAAGAACAATATCAGTGCTTATACTTTGGTATGCCCTGCCAGAACACAGATTTGTTGCCATCCCCTTTGCTATTGTTATAATTTACATAATAACTATACTAATTTTAAGGAACAGAAAGAAGCAATAAAAACCATAGTTGTTAACTCTCTAAGAGCATGGAACCTGATATAATAGAAAGAGTTGAACATGGATACGCTGACTCAAAAGGTGTCAGAATTCACTTTGTGGCATTAGGTTCCAAAGGGAACCCTTTGATAATCTTCATTCATGGCTTCCCTGATTTCTGGTATTCCTGGAAAGACTTAATGGATAGCTTATCTAACGAATATTATGTTGTGGCAATTGATCAGAGAGGCTATAATCTTTCCGACAAACCAAAGGGAGAAAAAAACTATAGCATTAACTTTTTAGTAAGAGATGTTATCTCTGTGATAAATTATTTAGGTTTTAAAAAGTCGATTATCGTAGGACATGACTGGGGTGGTACGGTTTCGTGGGCGCTTGCCATGATGAGTCCGCAAGTGGTAGAAAGACTTATAATTCTGAACTCTCCGCATCCCAGGGGTTTGAGACATGAATTGGTGACTAACCCCGAACAGCAAAAAAACAGTCAGTATGCCCGGAGTTTTCAAATGGAAGGGGCAAATAAATATCTCACCGCGGAGAAACTAGCGTCGATGTTAGGCGATAATGTGAATAAAAAAGAATATATAGAGGCTTTTAAGCGCTCAGATTTTGAAGCAATGCTCAATTATTATAAGCAAAATTATCCCCGGGAACCCTATAAATTAGATCCATCTCCGGTAATTAAAGTTAAAGCCCCTGTTTTGCTACTTCACGGACTTGATGATAAGTTCCTTCTTGCAGGAGCCCTTAACTTCACCTGGGAATGGGTGGAAAATGACCTCACTCTGGTTACAATTCCCGAGGCCGGACATTTTGTTCACCATGATAAACCTGAACTAGTAAATAGAACTATTAAGATGTGGCTGAATAGATAATTTTATGGAGATTTTGGAAACTCTTTTTAATGAGCTAATTGGTTTTCTTGGAATAACCCAGGTTCTGGAACTGTTAAAAGCAGGGGATTACGGGGCCTTTAGAACCTATGATGGAATTGTTTCCCTTATCTATCCTATTATTCCACTGCTGGTAATCCTTGAATTGATTTTAGGACTTATCTATAAAAATCCTCAGGCCAAGGTATATAAAGTCAACTTCCTTATTTACATCTTTAATAGATTTGTAGGCAGATTTATTGCCATTGCTATGGTAGCCCTGTGTATTGGCCTTTTCCAACATCTGGCTCCTTTTCAAACCAGTTTTACCTGGTATTGGTTTATCTATGGCTATATTGTTTGGGAGTTTGGGCATTTTCTCTATCATTACTGGGGCCATAAAGTGCGGCTGTTCTGGTGTCTGCATTCTACGCATCATGCCCCGGAAAATATGAATCTTACTGTTACCTATGCCCACTTCTTTTTAGAAGCCCCCTACGCCGACACTATTCGCACAACCGTTTGTATTTTGCTGGGGGTACAGCCCGAACTCCTGTTTTTAATCATGTTTATAGACGGCACCTATGGGGCTTTTATTCATGTTGGTGAGAACCTGATAAAAGATGGCAGATTGGGTTTTTTAAATAAGATCATTTTAACCCCTTCCCACCATAGGGTACACCATGCCCGTAATCCACTTTATATTGATACCAATTTTTGTAATCTCCTGAATATCTGGGACAAGGCTTTTGGAACCTACCAGGATGAAGATAAGGCCATAAAAGTTGAATACGGAATTACCCGTAAGATGGATTCAGGAAATTTCCTTGACGTTTACTTTGGAGAAATTGTGGCCTTATTTAAGGATATATACAAGGCTCCTGGTCTAAAAAATAAATTATTATATGTGATTATGCCTCCTGGGTGGAATCATAGCGGCGAGCATAAAACTGCAAAAATTGTTCGCGATAATTATCTCATTTCACATAAGGTAAAGCATTAAACATATACTAAAAAAGCAGATGTCCCCACCTGCTTTTATAAACTAAATCAAACTACATAAATAAGAACGTATCCTTTTTTAAAGGCTGCCTAAAAATAAAGGGCTTATACTATCTTGAGGTTAAGTTAATTAAAACAATAGGTTACCATTTGTGTTTTTGTATAAGCTCTCCAAAAAATAGCCGCTTTTATATGTTGTTTATCCTCCATGCTAAAATCTCTTCTATGGCGTCAACTTTAGCTTTTGGCAATATTATTTCACTGGCTTTGGCAGTTTCTTCAATTTGCTGTGGATTACGAGCCCCTACAATTGCAGAAGTCATCTCTTTGTTACGCAATACCCAGGCCAGGGAAAGCTGCGCAAGCGAAATGTTCTCTTCATTTGCTATTTGCCCTAGCTGTTTTATTGCTTCAAGATTGACGCTTAGTTGGGGTTCCATAAAAAACGGATGCCTGCTTCGCCAATCAGATTCTGGCAAACCAGCAGCTCTTTCTTTGGTAAATTTACCCGTCAGCAATCCTGCTTGCATTGGGCTATAGGCAATAATTCCAATCTGGTTAGTGCCGCAATAGGCCATTATTTCTCCCTCAATTTCACGGCGAAGCATACTATAAGGAGGCTGTAAAGAAGTTATGGGGTGTATTGCCTGCGCTCTTTTAAGTTGGTCCAGGCTAAAATTTGATACTCCTCCATACCGTATTTTACCTTCTCTGACAAGATCTGCTATAGTTCCCCATCCTTCTTCAATCTCCTCATCGGGCTCTGGCCAGTGTATCTGGTATAGATCTATTACTTCAATAGCCAAACGTCTCAGGCTCGCTTCTACCTCCCGTCGTATGCTATTTGCCCTTAGTGATTTCCCTATCTCCCGGCTGTCACCTTCCCAAACGCGTCCGCATTTGGTAGCCATGATTACTTCATTCCTGATTCCTTTAATTGCCTTGCCTACTACTTCTTCGGCATGGCCATGTCCATAGATAGCCGCTGTATCTATCCAGTTGATCCCTTGATCGAGTGCTGCATGAATTGCCTTTACAGAAGCTGTATCTTCCTGGGGTCCCCAACCAAATTTCCAATCTCCGCCACCCATCGCCCAGGTGCCTAATCCTATGGTAGTAAGATGAAGTTGTGAATAACCCAATTTGCGTGCCTGCATAACTGTGATTTTGATTTTAATAAAGATACTTAACCCTTTCTTTAAATCAATTTTCCTAAAGCATTTCTAAAGCTTTTTTACATATTTCGTATACATTTTAGAAATACAACTTTAATATTATTGAGAATTGGTATTAAAAGATTAAATCCCAATGTTGTATATTTATTTGTTGATCATATAAATAATTTAAATTTCTAACTATGGATAATTCAGGGAACACCTTAATTGGACTTATTGCCGGCACGGCTATAGGAGTTGCCTTAGGGGTACTCTTTGCGCCTGATAAAGGAGAAGTAACAAGAAAAAAATTAGCTGATGAAGCAGCTACGGCCAAGGCCAATCTGTCAGAATCTGCCGCAGACCTGAAAGAAAGGGTTATGGACACTTTGAGCTCTGATCCGAGTGCCCTGGAAAATGGAATTGAGGGTCTAATCTCTAATGCAAGTTACAAGGCGGAAGATATTATTTCTGCTTTAGAGAAAAAGTTGGGGGAATTAAAGGCTAAAAATAGGAAATTAAAGAAATCTACTAAATGAGTGTACTAGAATCCTTGGACAAGACTTCAAATAAAGCCGTGAACCTTGGCGATGAGTATTTAACGAAGACACAGGAGTATTACGAGCTTAAAGTTTTTCAGCAGCTTGCTGCCACTACTGCCTTGTTCTGCAAAGCAGCCATATTAGGCAGCCTGGGCTTTTTGATAATTATTTTATTGATAGTTGCTGGTACTTTAGCATTAGGCAACCTAATAGGAAATATGGTTAATGCCTGTTTAATTAGTGCAGGCATTTTATGTGCAGTAGGAGCTCTTGCTTATGCCTTGAGAACTCAAATAGAAAACCTGATTATTCGGACTATGTCTAAACAATTTTTCGATTAAATGAGACAGTATAAAAATAAGGACGAAATAAATTACGACCTAAAACGCCTGAGTCTGGAAAGGCAGATTGCCTGGGAAGAAATAAAGGGTCTTAAGGAAGATTTTAAGGAGAGTATACAACCTTATAATTGGTTTGGACCTATTTTGTCTTCAGCAAAGCAATATGGTATTCTTTATTTTATTCGTTTGTTGTTTAAAAAGAAGTAACAATTCTCGTTGTATTTTAGCTAAGGATTGGTTTGATCCTTATTAAAAATCCCCCAATTATATAATTCCTGTACAGTTCTTTAGAACTACAGGTGATAATTTTATTTACATTTAAAGTCCCGGCTTTAATTATACTATTATGAAGGGTTTCATATTTGCATCATTCCTCTGTCTCATATTAATCACCTCCTGCCGAGAGAAGAAAGCTGCTTCACAAAAAGAAAGTTCTGAGCATGTTGAACAAAAAATAGCGCTAAACCCTTGGAAACCTTTGTTTAACGGAACCGACTTAGATGGTTGGACAATGAAAATAACAGGACATCCTTTGGGAGAAAATTTTGGAAATACCTTTCGCGTTTCAGATGGTGTTTTGAGTATTCGTTATGATGCTTATGGAGATAATTTCAATAATAGGTTTGGTGCACTATATTTTAATGAGAAATTAGATAACTACAGATTAAAAGTAGAATACCGATTTGTAGGTGAAACCGCTCCGGGTGCACCTGAATGGGGGTTTAGAGATAGCGGTGTTCAGTTCCATTCTCAGTCACCTGCTTCTCTAAAAGCGGATCAACCATTTCCTGTTTCCCTGGAATATAACCTGCATGGTGGTAACGGAACTGATGAAAGGCCGGTAGGGGCAATTTGTGCAAATGGTATGTTTGTGGAGTTAAACGAACAACAAAACTCAAGCTATTGTAGCCCTCCCATGGTAAAAAGAACTTTTCACGGGGATCAATGGGTGACTTTGGAAATAGATGTAAAAGATGGTGAAATAACTCACTATGTAAACGGGGAAGAAGTCTTGAGCTATTCCAACCCAACTTATAACCCCGAGCATGAGATAGCTAAAACCCTTATTGTAAATGGTGATACTTCGGTTAAAGACGGATATATTTCTTTGCAGTCTAACAGCCATCCCATAGATTTTAGGAAAATAGAACTTTTGAAGTATTAAATTCAAATTAAAGATGATTAATAAATCGAAAATTGCCATAGTAACCGGTGCGGGGTCTGGTATTGGGAGAGCAGTAGCGATAGCATTAAATAAGGATGGATGGACTGTAATTCTTGCTGGCAGGCATGAAGAAACCCTCACGGAAACAGCTGCTTTATGTAATACGGCGGGCGTGCTGGTGTTGCCAACGGATGTTAAAGATCCGCAAAGCGTCAAAAATCTTTTTGCTCAAACTCTAAAAGCTTATGGTCGCCTGGATTTACTTTTTAATAATGCAGGTGTAAGTGCTCCAGTAAAGCCAATGGAAGAACTTACCATAGAAGAGTGGAAGCATGTGATTGACACGAATTTAAATGGGGTCTTTTTCTGTACACAAGAGGCATTCAGAATTATGAAATCTCAGGATCCGATGGGAGGACGAATAATAAACAATGGTTCACTTTCCGCTCATGTACCACGGCCGTGCTCTGCACCTTATACGGCAAGTAAACACGCGGTAACAGGCTTAACCAGATCTACTTCCCTGGATGGCAGGGATTACAATATTGCTTGTGGACAAATTGATATAGGGAATTCCAAAAGTGAAATGACCAAAAAGATGGAAAAAGGAACGCTACAGGCTGATGGTTCACATAAAATAGAACCCACAATGAACCCTAAAGACGTGGGCCGAACCATAGTTTATATGGCTAGTTTGCCTCTAAATACCAATGTTCCTTTTCTAACAGTTATGGCCAACCAAATGCCTTATATTGGCAGGGGTTAACATGTTTACGCCAGTGTTATTTTCTACGGTAAACAATTCTGAATAATGTGCCTCCGGCATCGTCAGATACATATAGAGATCCGTCCGGGCCCTGGGCTAAACCTGTTGGCCTGTGCTCAGCTTCGCTCGGGGAAGAAACTTCTTCTAAGCCGGCAAAACCATCGGCAAAAACCTGCCATTCCCCACTGGGTTTCCCATTTTTAAAAGGTACAAAGGCCACCATAAACCCTTTTTGTTTTTGAGGTGCCCGGTTCCATGAACCATGGAAAGCAATAAAAGCACCATTTTTATACTCCTCTGGATACATATCTCCGGTATAGAAAAGCAGGGCATTGGGAGCCATATGTGCAGGAAAAGTGGCTATTGGATCTATAGCATTTTCGCCAGCTATTTTCTTACCATCCCCACCGTATTCAGGGGATAAAATCTTTTTATTCTGAAATTGATCATAATAAATATAGGGCCAGCCGGCATCATCACCTTCATTGATTATATACATTGTCTCAGCAGGTAAGTTGGCTGAAGTTTCCAGATCATACAGATCTGGGTAGAGCGTTTTCAGCTGATCTCGCCCGTGTTGTGTGACAACTAATTTGTTCAATTTGTAGTTCCAGTCCAGCCCCACCACATTTCTTAAACCGGTCGCGTATCTTTTCCCTTCGCTGTAAGACTGTTTCATTTTATCTGCCCTGAACTGCCATATTCCGCCAGCCGAATCAAGAATGCTGCAAGGCATCATCCCCGGAGAACCTAAAGTTCTGTCAACTTCCTGGCATGCGTTAGAATACGCACCTATATTTACATAAATATTCCCTTCCCGGTCCATGGTAAAGGATTTTGTGGCATGTGCTCCTCGGGAAATCAAATTGGTTACCAGGGTATCCGGAGCATTGGTGTCTGTTACTTCGCCACTGGCATCGAGTTTATACCTGAAAATATCCTCATCGGATGACGCATATAAATAGTTGTCATCCAGGTATATGCCAGTGCCACCATAATCTGCAAAGCCTTTTTTTGTGTCGGCAATGCCGTCCCCATCCTGGTCTTCAAGGTAAATTATACCTTCTCCATCTATTGGTTTTCTTAGCTTCAGGTAAACACCCCCATCAGCGTTAACTGCAATATGCCGAGGATTCCCAAGGGAATCGGCAACCTTTAATACCCCAAAACCATCGGGAACGGTTATACCTTCGTTATCCGGACTTATATTTAAAACAGCTGCCTTTTCTGAATTTTCCTGCTGCTCTTTACAGGCAAAAAATGTAAGTAGTGCAAATATGAGAAAAACCCATTTTGGTTTTAAATCAAATGATTTATGTGAAGTTTTGGACATAATAATTGAATTTATAGTAATTAAAGATATAATATTACTTTCTTTTTAAGCGATTCCAATTGGCGAAAAACCTTTGTGAGGAGATTTATTTTTTTAGAAATCAAGTTGCTGTCAAATCTACCTTCTTCACAATTTTCACGGCCTTGTAAATGGCATCAATAATTTTCATATCCTTAACCCCTTCTTCTCCATCAACAGGAATAAGGGGCTCTTTGTTTTCTAAAATAATACCCGCCATTTCATCCATCTGTACTGTCTGGTGGGTTATGTGAGGATCAGTCAGTTCCCCTTTATGGGTACGGGCTTTAATAGGGCCATAGCCTGAAGATGGCTGCATTTCTGCCCATCCATCTATGCCATTAAGGTAAAATCTATCCAGATGACTCACTGCGTAGGTAGATAAGCAAGAGGCTACTGCGCCGCCCGGGAAGCCCAATTGAAACTGTATGGTTTCATCTATCCCTTCCTTAAATTTAACTGGATCGTTTTTAGTCTCCTGAGCGGTAACCCAAATGGGTTCTTCCCCTATCATATAACGTGCCCCATTAATGGAATATATTCCAATATCCATCATAGCTCCTCCTCCTGACAACTTTTTATTCAACCGCCATTGGTTGGGATCGCCAATCCTAAAACCAGATTGCCCCTGGAAGAAAATAATTTTACCAAAATCACCAGCCCT
>CAZHWD010000238.1:0-15120 GCA_964536335.1 uncultured Eudoraea sp.
GAAAGACAATTTACCTTCGAACGATACATCAATGGTATACGATATTACCCCATCCAAATAAGTTTCCTGAACTACGCCATCACCTATATTATCATTTATAATAGATACTCCATAGCCTAATTTGCTATTCCTTACAGGCGAATGAAGATTTAATGTAAATGTTTCCGGACCTCCATCGAGGCCTACCCACTGTGATCTGTATAATCCGGCAATGCTTAGTTGTCCTCTAGATCCGGCATATGCAGGGTTAACGCTCATAGTATTATACATATATTGCGTATACTGTGCATCTTGCTGAGCTAATAAACCTCCAATAGTAGTAAAAATAAATATTAGAGAAACAATGTAGTGCTTGTTAAATATTATGTACTTTACCATGTATTATTTACTTATGTAGAGATAACCACTTGCGGAAATATTTTCCTGGTCTTTTTGATATTCAAATATATAGAAATATACACCAGAAGGAAGATAATCTTCTGCACTTATCGTTGATCTGCCTCTTGACCTGCCATCAAAAACATTATTTTGATTATTGTAGTCTCTACCTTCGTAAACAGCAACGCCCCATCTATTAAATATTTTTAGAGAATTATTTAATGCATTCTCTACTCCGTTAATAAATAAGAAATCATTTTTACCATCATTATTTGGCGTTACTAATTGATTGACTTCAATGGCACCTGAAATTGTTTCTGAAACCAATATCACAACTGTGGCTGTGTCGCAATTAGTTGGGTTTTCATTCTCGCATATTGTGTATTCAATACTATATGATCCTGTAGGAGTATCGGGAGCAACGCTTACAGTGCCATCAGTATTTACTGTTAACGGGCCTGTTGGCGTTGACGTAATTGTTACATCGTCAGGGTCCACTGCCAGTCCATTCAGAGTATCATTGTCCAAAACGTTACTATCTGGTAAAATGCCACCATCTTCACCGTCTATAAAAATATCACTGTAGTCATCATCCACTGCATCTATTGTAACGATAATTACTTTTACCGTTACCGTTGCGGTATCACAGTTTATTGGATTTGCAATCTCGCATATCGTATAATCTATGGTATACGTGCCCGGAGCAGTTTCTGGTGCCACACTAACGGTTCCATCAGGATTTATAGTCAATGGACCCGTAGGAGTGGATGTTAAGGTTACATCGGTTGGATCAAGAGCTATTCCGTTCAAAGTATCATTATCAAAAATATTACCCCCTTCTACAACTCCTCCAGTAGATCCATCTGCTAATAATTCACTAAAATCATCATCAACGGCATCTATAGGATTATCTGATACAAATATGGTGACTGTTGCCGAAGCACATACGTCCGGATCCGGAATCGTATTACATACTTCATAGATAATCGTAACATTTACATTGTTTTCTGATTCAGATGGAGTATAAGATAGTTCACCTGTTTCCGGATCAAAAGAAACTATTCCGGTTGCGTCTCCTCCTATTCTTGTAATAGATGTAATTCCGAGATTATTTGGGTCATTATTGGGAAGGTAATCATCGTTCTCTAAGATATTGATCACTATCTCTGTTAACGGAAGTGTTGTTCCGGAGTCATCCACTGCTGTAGCCGTTAGTGGATTAGGATCAGTTCCGTTCGAATTTCCATCATTATCGCAATCCAGAAGATTCCATTCTTCTGCGGGAGTCACAGTTTGACTTGCCAGTAGAAGTTCACAAGGGTCTAATGGATCTGTTGAATCAATAATTTCGTCAACATTTGTTACACCATCGCCGTCGCAATCCAGGTTTTCCCATTCATCAGAAGTCGCCACTGTTTGGCTTGCCAGTATAAAATCGCAGGAATCTAAAGGATCCGTAGTGTCTGCTATTTCATCACCATTGGTTACCCCGTCTCCATCACAATCAAGGTTGTCCCAATCGGTTGTTGTACTCACTGTTTGGCTTGAAAGCACAAAATCGCAGGAATCTAAAGGATCTGTTCCGTCTGTAGCTTCATCACCATTTGTTACCCCGTCACCATCGCAATCTGCCACTAAATAATCCCCGCTTGGCTCAAGGGTTACATGGTCTGAATTAAAGTCGCAAGGGTCTAGCGGATCTGTTTCATCCGAAATTTCATCACTATTGGTCACTCCATCTCCATCACAATCCAGGTTGTCCCACTCATCGGTTGGTGTAACGGTTTGGCTCGTTAATAAGAACTCACAGGAATTTAACGGATCCGTTGCGTCTGAGACTTCATCTCCATTAGTCACCCCGTCTCCATCGCAATCGAGGTTATCCCAATCGGTTGTTGTAGTCACAGTTTGGCTTGCGAGCACAAAATCGCAAGAATCCAATGGGTCTGTTGTATCGGTAATTTCATCACTATTAGTTACACCGTCACCGTCGCAATCCAGATTGTTCCACTCATCGCTTGGCGTAACCGTTTGACTTGCCAGTATAAAATCACAGGGGTCTGTTGGATCGGTTTCATCTGTAACTTCATCATCATCAGTAACACCATCTCCGTCCGTATCCGGATCACAAGTTGTAGTATCCGGATCTAAATAATCAGGCGTTCCATTACCAGTGCAATCGTCATTGGTAGGATCGCCATCACCATCGGCATCCTCGTCAGGGGTATCCAAACCATCACCATCATCATCGAAGTCCCGGTAGTTTACATCCTCAGTACCATCTGTATCAGGTAAATCAGTTGCAGGATCTGTAATTTCGTCATTTACAATAAAACCATCATTTACATCACTACCCTCGTAGCCATCATCTAAGCCATCACCATCGGTATCTATGCCCGTAAAGGTCTGATCTGGTATCCCGTCAAAATTAAAGTCGTTCCCCTCATTATTATCAGGTACCAAATCATTGTCTGTGTCCGTATCCAAATAATCGGGCTCATCCGTACCATCTGTATTCTCAGGATTAAGGCCACCTATATACGCTGAGTTTACTCCATTATTGGCCACATATGTTGCCTGGTCATCTTCATTGGGTAAAATATAACCACTGGTGGTCTGTGCTTCTATATTGTCTGGAAGACCATCATTATCCGCATCTATATCCAGGTGATTCGGGAAACCGTCATTATCGCTATCCAGCGGATTGGTTAAAGGATCGTCATCATTATCCAGGTTAGGGTCCTCTTCTGTATCTAAAATACCGTCATTGTCATCATCAAGATCTGTACTGTCCTTTACTCCGTCACCATCTGTATCGGGATCAGTATTTGTGGTATCCGGATCTAAATAATCAGGGGTTCCATTCCCACTGGTATCGTCATTGGTAGGGTCGCCATCACCATTTGTATCTTCATCAGGCGTATCCAGGCCATCACCGTCATCATCCAGATCGCGGTAGTTTACATCATCCTTACCATCAGTATCGGGGAGGTCAGTGGCAGGATCTGTAATTTCGTCATTTACAATAAAACCATCATTTACATCACTACCCTCGTAGCCATCATCTAAGCCATCACCATCGGTATCTATGCCCGTAAAGGTCTGATCTGGAATACCGTCAAAATTAAAGTCGTTCCCTTCATTATTATCAGGTACCAAATCATTGTCAGTGTCGGTATCTAAATAATCCGGCTCATCCGTACCATCTGTATTCTCGGGAGTAAGGCCTTGATCCCCTGTTCCTTCATAAGCATTGTCCAGGCCGTCTTTGTCATCATCTATTCCTGAAGGAAGAACATAACCGCTTGTAGTCTGTGCCTCTATATTATCAGGGAGGCCATCATTATCGGAATCTATATCCCTAAAATCGGGATTTGGGTCATTATCGGAATTTATTGGGTGGAGCCCTTCTCCTGATCCAGGTGTGTTTTCATAGTGATCATCAAGACCATTCCCATCACTATCAATACCACACGGTGCTTGAAAATAAGCCGTTTCCTGAGCTTCCACATTATCCAATATACCATCATTATCTGAGTCAATATCTCTGAAGTCTGGTTGGGAATCTCCATCTGTATTTACAGGTACTAATCCACCACAACTTCCGGGAGTTTCCTCATAATGGTCATCCAGGCCATTACCGTCGGAATCCAGGCCACAGGGTGCCTGAAAATGCGCAGTAGTTTGAGCTTCAACATTGTCTAATATCCCATCGTTATCGCTATCAATATCCAAATAATCAGGATAACTATCTAAATCCGAATCTATGGGCACTAATCCCCCACAACTGCCCGGGGTTTCTTCATAATTATCATCTAATCCGTTGCCATCATAATCAATTCCACTTGGGGCGATATAACCATGTGTTGGTTGCGCTTCTACATTGTCAATAATTCCATCATTATCTGAATCGACATCGAGGTGATTGGGAACCCCATCATTATCAGTGTCCGTTGGATGTGTTAATGGATTATTATCCCCATCCGGGTTTTTATCTTCTATTGAATCTATAATCCCGTCATTGTCATCATCAATATCTATAAGATCATAAACACCATCATTATCCGTATCCGTATCAGTCTCAGTATAGGAGGTCATAAAGGCAAACTCTGCCGGAATTGTAGTAAAAGAAGAAGAAAGAATAAAAAATAGAATGGCAGTTATCAAGGTAAAACCGAAAGACGCTTTATCTTGTATTTTGGTTGGGGTAAAGTTTTCCATAAATGATAGTTTTCAATTAAACATATCACCATGGCTCTGCAAGTAAAAACTACGTAAGAGATAGGGCTTCTCTAAATTATCATTGCAATATATAGTTAAATTAGATAGCATCAAATCCATTTGAAAACTTAAGTTAACAAATATCTTTAAATAACCTCAAAACTCGTTAAACGTCAAAAATATTGAATCTAATTGGTGATAAGTTGTGTAATAAAAAGCTATTAAAATTTCTGAAAAATTCAAAAAACGAAGAATTCTCGCCGTTAATCGATATTAACCCTTAGATCAAATAAAATGCTAATCTAAATTTCATTGGTTACAAACTACTAAGTAAAATAAGATTGATTCTAAAAAAATCTGTCTATCCTAATGGAGCTATTTTATTTGCCTTATTTTTGCACAAATTTTTGCTGTGAATTTTTTAAAAGAAATAGAAAAAAGAAGAACATTTGGGATTATTTCCCATCCTGATGCTGGTAAGACCACACTTACAGAAAAGTTACTCTTATTTGGAGGCGCAATACAAGAAGCCGGGGCCGTAAAAAATAATAAGATAAAAAAAGCAGCAACTAGTGATTTTATGGAAATTGAACGGCAGCGTGGAATTTCGGTGGCTACATCTGTACTTGCATTCTTATATAAGGATAAAAAGATAAATATTCTTGATACACCGGGTCATAAGGACTTTGCGGAAGACACTTTTAGAACGTTAACAGCAGTAGATAGTGTAATTGTTGTTATTGATGTTGCTAAAGGTGTCGAAGAACAGACTAAAAAATTGGTTGAGGTCTGCAGGATGAGAAATATTCCCATGATCGTTTTCATTAATAAACTCGATAGAGAAGGAAAAGACGCTTTTGACCTTTTGGATGAAGTAGAACAGGAATTGGGATTGACTGTTAGTCCTCTAAGTTTTCCAATTGGCATGGGTTACGATTTTAAGGGAATTTATAATATATATGAGAAAAATATTAACCTTTTTAGTGGAGATAGTAAAAAAAATATATCAGACATAATTGCATTTGATGATATAACGAGTCCTGAACTAGAGAATATTATTGGAGCCGGGGCAGCTGAAACTTTGAGGGAGAATATGGAGTTGGTAAGCGGAGTATATCCTCCTTTTGACAAGCAAAAGTATCTGGAAGGTTCGCTTCAGCCGGTCTTTTTTGGTTCTGCGTTGAATAATTTTGGAGTAAAGGAACTTCTCGATTGTTTTATTGAAATAGCTCCATATCCCAGATCGAAGATCGCCGAAGAACGTCTGGTACTAGCTAATGAAAATGAACTTTCCGGTTTTGTATTTAAAATTCACGCCAATATGGACCCGAAACACAGAGATCGTTTGGCTTTTGTAAAAATTGTTTCAGGAACATTTGAACGCAACAAACCCTATTTGCATGTAAGGCATAATAAGAAATTAAAATTTTCAAGTCCCAATGCATTTTTTGCAGAAAAAAAGGAAATTGTAGATATATCCTATCCTGGCGATATTGTTGGTTTGCATGACACCGGGAATTTTAAAATTGGTGATACATTAACTGAGGGTGAAATATTACATTATAAAGGTATCCCCAACTTTTCTCCGGAACATTTCAGATATATTAACAATGCAGACCCTATGAAATCCAAGCAGTTAAATAAGGGAATTGACCAGTTAATGGATGAAGGTGTAGCGCAGTTATTTATATTGGAACTTAATGGTAGAAAAGTTATTGGTACTGTAGGGGCCTTGCAATACGAAGTAATTCAATACAGATTAGAACATGAGTATGGTGCAAAATGCACCTATGAAAATTTTCCTGTTCACAAAGCCTGCTGGGTTGATCCTGAAGATCCTAATAACGAAGAGTTTAAAGAATTTATAAGAGTTAAACAAAAATTCCTGGCCAAGGATAAGCGAGGTCAATTAGTGTTTTTGGCAGATTCCCAATTTTCATTACAAATGACTCAACAGAAATATCCCACTGTAAAACTTCATTTTACGTCAGAATTTGAATAGGCAGGACATTTTATGAATCAAAAAAAACCCATGAATATTCATGGGTTTTTAATTAAGCTTCTCCAGTAGGACCGAAATTTAACGGAATTGGAGGTTGTTCGTAATCTTTTATTGTCCCGTGAGCCTTTTCAAAACGATTTACGTTATCATTAAGCGCTTTCAAAAATTTCTTTGCGTGCTGAGGAGTAAGTACAATTCTACTTTTCACCTTCGCTTTTGGTGCCCCGGGCATCATGCTTATAAAGTCGACAACAAACTCTGAAACCGAATGATTTATTATGGCCAAATTGGAATAAATTCCTTCGGCTATTTTTTCGTCCAGCTCAATGTTTATCTGTTGTTGTTTCTGATTTTTATCTTCCATTGTTACTTCAAAAAATAATCCAATATCACAAACAAAAACCCTCAATTAAAAAATTGAGGGTTAATGATTTTAAAACTTCAATTCTTCTTTGCGAGCCATAATTTCATCGTACTCCTCTTTTGAACCTACGATTATATTTTCATAATCCCTCATGCCGGTACCGGCGGGAATTTTATGACCAACAATAACATTCTCTTTCAATCCTTCCAGGTAATCAATTTTACCACTTACAGCCGCTTCATTCAAGACCTTTGTTGTTTCCTGGAACGATGCCGCAGAAATAAATGATTTGGTTTGTAACGAAGCCCTTGTGATACCCTGCAGAATTGGTGTAGCTGTTGCTGAAACAGCATCACGAGCAGTTACCAAAGTCTTATCGGCACGTTTCAGGATTGAATTCTCATCCCTCAATTCGCGAGCAGTAATAATCTGGCCTGCCTTGAGGTTTTCTGATTCACCGGATTCCTCAATTACTTTTTTACCAAAGATCTCATCGTTTTCTCTGATAAAGTTGTCTTTGTGTACCAGCTGATTTTCAAGGAATGTGGTATCTCCAGAATCCTGAATACGAACCTTTCTCATCATCTGTCTTACAACAACTTCAAAGTGTTTATCATTAATTTTTACACCCTGGAGACGGTAAACTTCCTGTACTTCGTTTACAAGATACTGTTGTACCGCTGAAGGTCCCTTAATTGAAAGGATATCTTCAGGGGTAATTGAGCCGTCTGATAAGGGCATCCCAGCCCTAACATAGTCGTTTTCCTGAACTAATATCTGGTTTGAAAGTTTTACCAAATATTTCTTTATCTCACCAAGTTTGGATTCAATAATAATTTCTCTATTGCCTCTTTTTATCTTTCCAAACGAAACAACTCCATCTATTTCAGTTACAACCGCAGGATTGGAAGGATTACGAGCTTCAAATAGTTCGGTTACCCTTGGTAAACCACCCGTAATATCTCCCGCTTTCGCTGATTTACGAGGAATTTTAACCAAAATTTTACCCTCTTTAATCTTATCGCCATCATCCACCATTAAATGGGAACCAACAGGTAGGTTATATGAACGCAAGACCTCATCCTTGGAATTTTTAATCAATAAGGTAGGAATCAACTTTTTATTTCTGGATTCGGATATTACCTTTTCCTGAAATCCGGTTTGTTCATCAATCTCAACCTGATAGGTAATTCCCTGCTCAATATTCTCATAGGCAATTTTACCTGGGAATTCTGAAACTATAACTCCGTTGTAAGGATCCCATTGACAAATTATATCAGCCTTAGTTATCTTACTACCATTCTTAACAAAGATTTGAGAACCATAAGGTATATTATTTGTGCTGAGTGTAATTCCAGTTTTGGCATCAACAACTTTGATCTCAGAAGTTCTTGAAATTACAATATCCGCAACTTCACCATCGGTATTCTTACCTTTAACGATTCGCAAGTCTTCAATTTCTGCGACACCATCAAATTTGGCTTCAAGTTTGCTATCCTCTGAAATATTTCCTGCAATCCCACCAACGTGGAAGGTACGCAATGTTAATTGCGTTCCGGGCTCACCAATAGATTGTGCAGCCACAACACCAACAGCCTCGCCGCGCTGTACCATTTTGTTTGTTGAAAGGTTTCTTCCATAACATTTGGCACATATTCCTTTTTCAGCTTCACAAGTAAGCGCAGAGCGAACTTCTACTTTGTCTATAGGTGAAGCTTCAACTTTCTTCACATCAGCTTCCATTATCTGTTGACCTGCTGTTAATAATGGCTCTTCAGTTAACGGATTATATACATCGTGTAAAGAAACTCTTCCTAAAATACGTTCTCCCAGAGTTTCAACAACTTCTTCGTTTTTCTTTAAAGATTCAACTTTAATTCCTCTAAGAGTTCCACAATCATCTATATTAACGATGACGTCCTGAGAAACATCCACTAATCGTCTTGTTAGGTATCCTGCATCGGCAGTTTTAAGAGCCGTATCTGCAAGTCCTTTACGAGCACCGTGAGTAGAAATAAAATATTCCAAAATAGACAAACCTTCTTTAAAGTTTGAAAGAATTGGATTTTCAATAATCTCACCTCCACCTGCAGTAGATTTCTTGGGTTTGGCCATTAAACCACGCATCCCAGTTAACTGTCTTATCTGCTCTTTTGAACCCCTGGCGCCTGAATCTAACATCATGTACACCGAGTTAAATCCTTGTTGATCTTCCCGGATACGCTTCATTGCCAATTCAGTTAGCATGGCATTAGTTGACGTCCAGACGTCAATCACCTGATTATATCTTTCGTTATTTGTGATAAGACCCATGTTGTAATTCATCATAATGCCATCTACCTGTTCATTGGCGTCAGCAATCATGGTGTGCTTCTCCTTGGGAATAATAATATCTCCAAGGCTGAACGATAATCCACCTTTAAAGGCAAAATCATAGCCCATAGTCTTAATCAAATCCAAAAACGTTGCAGTTTCAGGTACGTCCGTAACAGCAAGGATCCTTCCGATAATATCACGTAAAGACTTCTTATTTAGAACTTCGTTTATATATCCGGCTTGTTCCGGTACAACCATATTAAAAAGCACTCTACCAACAGTAGTAGGGATAATCTGATTTACCAATTCCCCTTCCTCATTAAAATCCTTAGCTCTAACCTTGATACCAGCATTCAGTTCTACTTTACCCTCATTAAATGCAATTACTACTTCTTCGTAGGAGTAAAAAGTCAAACCTTCACCCTTAACAGGAACTTCCTTTGTAGATTTACGTTCCTTGGTCATGTAATATAACCCAAGAACCATATCCTGTGAAGGCACGGTAATAGGAGATCCATTAGCCGGATTTAATATATTGTGGGAAGCCAACATCAAAAGTTGGGATTCCAATATAGCTTCTGGGCCCAAAGGCAAATGTACAGCCATTTGATCCCCATCAAAATCTGCATTAAAGGCAGTACAAACAAGAGGGTGCAAACGAATTGCCTTACCTTCTATTAATTTGGGCTGAAATGCCTGTATCCCTAATCTGTGTAATGTAGGGGCCCGGTTGAGCAAGACAGGATGTCCTTTTAAAACATTTTCCAAAATATCCCAAACTACCGGTTCTTTTTTATCAATTATCTTTTTGGCCGACTTAACAGTTTTAACAATACCCCTTTCGATCAATTTTCTGATCACAAAAGGCTTGTATAGTTCAGCAGCCATATCTTTTGGAAGACCACATTCATATAAGTTCATTTCAGGTCCGACAACAATCACGGAACGAGCAGAATAATCTACCCTTTTACCCAATAAGTTTTGACGAAAACGTCCTTGTTTTCCTTTTAAGGAATCCGAAAGAGATTTAAGCGGTCTGTTCGATTCAGTTTTCACTGCAGAAGCCTTACGGGTATTATCAAAAAGAGAATCAACCGATTCCTGAAGCATTCGCTTCTCATTCCTTAAGATAACTTCAGGCGCTTTAATTTCCATTAATCGCTTTAAACGATTGTTCCTAATAATTACACGCCTGTACAGATCATTTAAATCAGAAGTCGCAAATCGACCACCATCTAAAGGAACCAGTGGACGTAACTCCGGTGGAATAACCGGAACTACCTTCATGATCATCCATTCTGGTTTGTTATCCCTGTTCTCCTGAGATTCTCTTAATGCTTCAACAACCTGAAGTCTTTTTAAGGCTTCCGTTTTACGTTGTTTAGAGGTCTCCGTATTGGCTTTATGCCTTAAATCATAGGATAGTTGTTTCAGATCAATTCGTGACAGCAAATCGATAAGGCATTCTGCGCCCATTTTGGCAATAAATTTATTAGGATCTGAATCTTCCAAATATTGATTTTCCGGAGGGATAGTATCAAGAATACTCAAATACTCTTCTTCTGTAAGAAAATCTAATTTATGAATCTCCTCTCCCTCAGGGCCTTGAGCAATACCAGGCTGAATTACCACATAACGCTCATAATAAATAATCATATCCAGTTTCTTGGAAGGCAATCCCAAGAGGTAACCAATTTTGTTTGGCAAGGAACGGAAATACCAAATATGAGCAACCGGTACTACTAGATTTATATGTCCAACCCTGTCGCGACGGACCTTTTTTTCAGTTACTTCAACGCCACATCTGTCACAAACAATTCCTCTATAGCGGATGCGTTTATACTTTCCACATGCACATTCATAATCCTTTACGGGACCAAAAATGCGTTCGCAGAACAATCCATCACGCTCTGGTTTATGAGTTCTATAATTTATAGTTTCAGGCTTTAAAACCTCACCTCGGGATTCTCCTAAAATTGATTCAGGAGATGCCAATCCAATTGAAATTTTATCAAACCTTTTTATTGCGGTATTATCTTTTATTCTAGCCATTATAATATGGTGATAGTAAATTTAAATATGTAAAAAAAACTATTATTCTTCAAGTCTAATATCTAAACCTAATCCCTTAAGTTCATGCATTAATACATTGAAAGATTCTGGCAAGCCAGGTTCAGGCATGGTTTCGCCTTTTACAATTGATTCATAGGTTTTAGCACGTCCAATAACATCATCAGATTTTACAGTTAAAATCTCACGAAGGGTAGCAGATGCGCCATATGCCTCTAAGGCCCAAACTTCCATTTCTCCAAAACGTTGTCCACCAAATTGCGCTTTACCTCCTAAAGGTTGCTGTGTAATCAACGAATATGGTCCTATGGAACGTGCATGCATTTTATCATCCACCATATGGCCTAATTTTAACATATAGATTACCCCAACAGTCGCAGCCTGGTCGAATCGCTGCCCGGTTCCTCCGTCATAGAGATAGGTATGACCAAATCTTGGGATCCCGGCTTCATCCGTAAATTCATTAATCTCATCAAGTGTAGCACCATCAAAAATTGGAGTTGCAAATTTCTTACCGAGATTTTGACCCGCCCATCCCAGAACGGTTTCATAAATCTGCCCAATATTCATACGAGATGGCACACCTAAAGGGTTTAATACAATGTCTACGGGAGTTCCGTCTTCCAAGAACGGCATATCTTCGTGTCTTACAATACGGGCAACAATACCTTTGTTACCATGACGCCCGGCCATTTTATCACCAACTTTAAGTTTACGTTTTTTAGCAATATAGACTTTAGCAAGCTTCATTATACCCGCAGGTAATTCATCCCCAACAGATATGGTGAACTTATCTCTTCTAAGATTCCCCTGAAGATCGTTCAACTTAATCTTATAGTTGTGAAGCAGGTCTGCCGCCAAAATATTTGTGTCCTTATCTGTGGTCCAACTACCTCCAACAAGATGGGCAAAATCATCCACTGAATTAAGCATCTTCATGGTATATTTTTTACCCTTAGGTAAAACCTCTTCACCAAGATCATTTAATACTCCCTGAGAAGTCTTCCCGTGGATGATTTTAAACAATTTATCTACCAGGACTTCCTTAAGTTCCTGGAATTTTACTTCATATTCCAGTTCCAGACTAGAAATTGCTTCCTTGTCTTCTGAACGTTTGCGTTTATCCTTAATAGAGCGAGAGAATAACTTTTTATCAATAACTACTCCACGCAACGAAGGTGAAGCTTTTAAAGAAGCATCCTTAACATCTCCTGCTTTATCTCCAAATATAGCACGAAGTAGTTTTTCTTCAGGAGTAGGATCAGATTCACCTTTTGGTGTAATCTTACCAATAAGAATATCCCCCGGTTTTACTTCTGCACCGATTCGTATCATTCCATATTCATCAAGGTCTTTTGTTGCCTCTTCAGAAACATTAGGAATATCATTAGTTAATTCTTCAGCTCCCAATTTAGTATCTCTAACTTCAAGAGCGTATTCATCTATATGTATTGAAGTAAAGATATCTTCGCGGACAACTTTTTCAGAGATTACGATAGCATCCTCAAAGTTATAACCTTTCCATGGCATAAAGGCCACTTTAAGGTTCCTGCCTAACGCTAATTCCCCGCCTTCTGTAGCATATCCTTCGCAAAGTACCTGTCCTTTTTTAACCTGATCTCCTTTTTGGACGATTGGTTTAAGATTGATGCTGGTACCTTGATTGGTTTTTCTGAATTTTACTAATTCATAAGTCTTGGAATCTTCCTCAAAACTTACCAATTTTGCATTCTCACTACGTTTGTAATTAATTGTTACCCTATGAGAATCAACATATTCAATAACGCCATCACCTTCTGCATTTATTAATACTCTTGAGTCTGATGCAACTTGTCTTTCCAATCCGGTTCCAACAATAGGTGATTGTGGTTTCAATAATGGAACAGCCTGACGCATCATGTTAGAACCCATCAAAGCCCTGTTCGCATCATCGTGTTCAAGGAACGGAATTAAAGACGCAGAAATAGAAGCAATCTGGTTAGGAGCAACATCGGTATAGTTCACCTCTTTAGGATCCACGACCGGAAAATCTCCTTCTTCCCTGGCGATAACTTTCTCGCGATCTATAGCTCCACTTTCCTTGAGTGGAATATTGGCCTGAGATATTTTCATTCCTTCTTCTTCTTCAGCACTCAGGTATACAAAATTTTTAGTATCTACTTTTCCATTATCGACCTTGCGATATGGTGTCTCCAAGAATCCCATAGGATTTACTTTGGCAAATACAGCCAGAGATGAAATAAGTCCAATATTCGGTCCTTCAGGAGTTTCAATAGGACATAGTCTTCCGTAATGTGTGTAGTGAACGTCACGAACTTCAAACCCTGCACGTTCTCTTGAAAGTCCACCTGGCCCGAGAGCTGATAACCTTCTCTTATGCGTAATTTCTGCAAGAGGGTTCGTCTGATCCATGAACTGTGATAATTGGTTAGTACCAAAAAATGAATTAATCACAGAGGACAGAGTTTTAGCATTTATCAGATCAATCGGAGTAAATACCTCATTATCTCTCACATTCATTCGCTCACGAATGGTCCTTGCCATACGCGCCAAACCAACACCAAATTGGGATGATAACTGTTCTCCAACGGTTCTAACGCGCCTGTTGGAAAGGTGGTCTATATCATCAATTTCTGCTTTAGAATTGATAAGTTCAATTAAATACTTAATTATAGTAATGATATCTTCCTTGGTAAGTACCTGTTTGTCCATCCCGATGTCCAAACCAAGCTTTTTATTCATTCTATAACGGCCAACTTCACCCAAATTATATCGCTGATCGGAGAAAAATAATTTATCAATTATTCCACGTGCTGTTTCCTCATCAGGTGGTTCTGCATTACGCAGCTGACGATAAATATGTTCAACGGCTTCTTTTTCAGAATTTGTGGGATCTTTTTGCAAAGTGTTATGAATAATTGCATAATCACTTTGGGAATTATTCTCTTTATGAAGCAGAATTGTTTTTACATCTGCATTAATAATTTCATCTATGTGTTCCTTTTCAAGAACAGTATCACGATCCAGTACTATTTCATTTCTCTCTATAGAAACAACTTCTCCTGTGTCTTCATCGACAAAATCTTCGTGCCATGTATTAAGAACCCTAGCAGCAAGTTTACGTCCTAAAAACTTTTTCAATCCGGTTTTTGAAACTTTTACTTCTTCCGACAGGTCAAAGATCTCCAAAATATCCTTGTCTCTTTCAAAACCTATAGCTCTAAATAAAGTTGTAACCGGTAATTTTTTCTTCCTGTCAATGTAAGCATACATCACGCTATTGATATCAGTAGCAAATTCTATCCAGGATCCTTTAAAAGGAATTACCCGGGCTGAATACAGTTTGGTGCCATTTGCGTGAAAAGATTGACCAAAGAATACCCCAGGAGAACGGTGTAACTGCGAAACAACTACACGTTCGGCACCGTTAATAACGAATGTCCCACTAGGTGTCATATAGGGTATAGTGCCCAAATAAACATCTTGAACAATTGTTTCAAAATCTTCATGCTCCGGATCGGTACAATATAGTTTTAAACGCGCTTTTAATGGTACGCTGTACGTTAGACCTCTCTCTATACACTCCTGTATGGAATACCTGGGTGGATCTATAAAGTAATCAAGAAACTCCAGTACAAATTGATTTCTTGTGTCAGTTATTGGAAAGTTTTCCATGAAGGTGTTGTACAAACCCTCATTGCCCCTTTCGTCAGATTTTGTTTCAAGTTGAAAAAAATCTTGAAATGATTTAATCTGAATGTCCAAGAAA
>CAZHWD010000239.1:0-8826 GCA_964536335.1 uncultured Eudoraea sp.
GAACTTTCAACGAGCTTGCTGTAATCGTTGGAAATTCCACTTGGGAGGTCATGAATGCGAAAAAGGCTTTAAAAATAGAATGTGAACCAATAGAAAGCACTACGGAGACCAGAGACCGTTTTGGCAATAAATGGGAGCAACATACACCGGCCGGACTTGAAAGCACCACTGATCATCACACCCAAATGGAAGAAATGGCGGCCAATTCGGGTGAAGTCCGCCGTAAGGATGGTGATCCGGAAGCTGCGTTCAAAAGAGCGGTGAAAATTGTTGAAAGCACTTTTACGGCTCCTTTTTTGGCTCATAACTGTATGGAACCGATGAACTTCTTTGCCGATGTTAC
This sequence comes from uncultured Eudoraea sp., assembly GCA_964536335.1. GTDB lineage: Bacteria > Bacteroidota > Bacteroidia > Flavobacteriales > Flavobacteriaceae > Eudoraea. The sequence continues at coordinate 344 of CAZHWD010000239.1, forward strand.
CGATGAAAAAGCAGAACTCATAGGGCCGCTGCAAAAGCCGGAACTTACTGAACAGACCCTGTCGGTGCGTCTTGGATTGCCAATCGAAAATATAGACATTCAAATGACGCGATTGGGCGGCGGTTACGGTCGTAGATCTTATGCACACTGGTTGGTGGAGGCAGCGCTCATTTCACAAAAGATGAATGCACCCATTAAACTGATCTATACACGTGAGGACGATATGACCGATGGTATTTACCGTCCGGCCTACCATGCCAAGTTCAGGGCGGGATTGGATTCCGAAAACAACTTGATAGCATTTCATGTAAAAGCGGGGGGGATTCCTGAAAGCCCACTGGCAGCAAACCGTTTTCCTGCAGGTACGATTGACAATTACCTCGCCGAGGATTGGACCATTGATTCTAATCTTACGGTAGGCTCGTTTAGGGCACCTCGTTCTAATTTCATGGCGAGTTCTGAGCAATCATTTTTAGACGAAGTAGCGGAGGCCGCCGGAAAAGACCCCATCGATTTCAGATTGGAACTACTAGACCGTGCTATTAAGAATCCTGTTGGGGAGAATAATGATTACGAAGCTGGTCGTTATGCTGGTGTCCTTAATCTTGTAAAGGAAAAATCAAATTGGGGCAACAAAGATTCCAATGTATATCGCGGCGTCTCTGCCTATTTTTGTCACAACTCCTATGCGGCACAGGTGCTCGATATGGTGATTAACAATGGCCAACCAATGGTACAAAAAGTCACATGTGCCCTTGACTGTGGTATTATAATCAATCCTGATGCCGCCACGAATTTGGCCGAGGGTGGCATTGTTGATGGTATCGGGAACGCACTATATGGGGAGTTAACCTTTAAGGACGGAGTGCCGGAAAAGAACAACTTCGATACTTATCGAATGATACGAATGAGTGAAGTGCCCAGGGAAATCGATGTCCATTTTGTTCAAAATGATATTGACCCTACAGGGCTGGGAGAACCAACGTTCCCGCCAATATTCGCAGCCGTGGCCAATGCATTGTATAAAGCTACTGGCAGAAGACATTATCGCCAGCCCTTTATTACGGATAAAACAACTTTGGCTTTATCGTAGCAGGTTCATTTTTATTCTAAATATTCATCGAAATAGAAAGGGCTCTTCTCTGGAAATCAGAATTCTCCTCTTTTATGAAGACTGCCTGAATTTACCAGTAATCTCATTTATATTGATCCGATATACTATTGGAATACCTTGTCCATATAGTTTACTCGAAAATTCGCTAATAAATTCAGGGTGAGATCCTTCTTTTCGAGCAATTATCATTTTTACATTTTGTGCAAATTCATGTAAAAAATACTTAGCATCAATTCCTTGCAGTTCCTCAAACGTACCATGTATACTTACGGATCGCCAGTTATTTACAGACTTTATTTCTTCAACTTCGAGTGAGACCGCATCATTTTTTCGCATAGCCTCTATCTTATGGCCTTCCGCAGAGTAACTGATAATTGAATTATTTTCCTGATTATAATAATAAGTAATAGGAATTATATAAGGTTCTTTTTGTGATATGAATGCCAAATGTCCTATATAATTATTGTTCAATAACTCGATACATTCCGTGGTTTCCAATGTTTTTATCATGACAACATTTTTGACAGTACTCATCTTTTTTAATTAATAGTGATCACTTTAAACACAAATTTAGCCCGAAGGGAACACTTACGGAATGATCAAAATCAGTTGGATAATAGATTATACTAAAAACTATTAAGGAGCGATCCTTAAGGAATTGCATCATTATTTAAAATGAAGCATGATTGCTTTCTTCCAATAATTGTATGGCTTCTTCGTCAGAGACCTGATCAAAAAGTTCATAAAACTGTCCAACAGCCATAAAATCGTAAGGGATATATAAGCAAATTACCTCGTCGATAAAGGATGAGTTTTCCAGACTTTTAATGGCCGAAGGAGGGGCCACAGGAATAGCCACGACCACTTTTTGCGGTTTATGAGCATTAACCATTTCAGCGGTTACACGAATAGTGTTGCCTGTAGCAATACCGTCATCAATAATAATTACAACCCTATCTTTTAAATCCTGTGGCTTGCTGCTTTTATAGTATTGCTGATGTCTTTTCTTTAATTTTTCCCTAATGCGAGTTGTTTCTTCCCGTATATATCGCTTATGGACTCCGGCAACATCATTCAGAACTATTTGATCCATACTTACAGCTCCAATGGCATATTCCCTATTGAATGGATGACCAATTTTTTTGGAAAGAGCAACATCTAAGGGAGCTTGAAGGGTTTTTGCAACAATCACTCCTATGGGTATTCCGCCTCTGGGTATGGCCAAAACCACTACTTCTTTATCCTTATATGGTAGTAATTTATGTGCTAATTGAATTCCTGCATCAATTCTATCCTTAAACATTTTTAGCCTTTTTGAGTTCCAGATGTTTTGTAAACCATTTGGCCGACAAGACAGCTACTTCTTCCAATTTGCCCTCTTCTTCAAAAAGATGTGTCGCATCAGGGATAATTTCTAGTTTCCGTTCACATCTCAATTTGTCGTAGGCTTTTTGATTCAGTACTATAACCACTTTGTCCCATCCGCCAACGACCAAGAGTGTGGGTGCAGTTACCATATGTAACTCTGACAGGGCAAGATCGGGCCTGCCCCCCCTGGAGACCACGGCGCCAATTTCATCACTAAAGTATGCGGCAGCACTTAGTGCAGAGGCCGCTCCCGTACTGGCTCCAAAATAAGCTAATTTCATTCCTTTCGTTTCCTTTTGCATTTTTATCCATTCAGTTACGGCTATCAATCTTTGAGTCAACAAATCAATATTGAAGCGGGTTTTGTATTGTCGATCTTCTTCTTCAGTTAACAGATCGAACAATAGAGTGGCCAGACCCTCTTGCTGCAGCACACGTGCCACATAGTTATTTCTGGGACTCAACCTACTGCTACCGCTTCCGTGCGAGAAAAGTACCATAGCCCCTGCGTTGGCGGGCACAGAGAGGTTTCCTCTCAAAACAACTTGTTTAAAAGGAATCTCAATCGATTTATGCTTTACTTCTAACAACATTGTTCAACTATTTTAAATTTGCTTTTTATTATTATAGGTATAAATCATATTTTCAAAGTAATTGATTTCAAACAAGTCTGGCAATGATGTAGGTCATTCCTCCTAACTTATAAAAAACTGATTGGAATCATATGTCTTTGATAAGGAAAGACATAGATTTATAGATAATATGAAATTTAGCTGATTCAATACCATGAAGGAACTGCAACCCATTTTAAACGAAATTGTGGGAATTACTACAAGAATAGAGACTGAATACCCGGAGCTTTATCGGTTTTTAGATGAAAACCCTATGACCATTCCAACTGCGAATCAGCCTAATATTGATTATGCCGTATTAACGGAATATCTGGAGAATTTAAAAGGATTACTGCAACATCATCTGGAAACACATAAGAAAAACTAACGGAGTAATTAATTGAATACACCTTGACAATAATATATCATAAATGAAGTTATTCTCCAGAGATGTGCTTTTTTTAGATAGGTAAGTTTGTTTATTTTCTATCTTTTATGTTAGTAGCAAAGACAAACCAGGCTAACCTTTATCAAACCTTAAAATAGCCTGCTCAATTTAAATATCTACTTAAATATCTACTTTAGATTACGGTTTAAAAGGCCCTCACTTTATGTTAAAAAAAATGATTTTTCTTTCAATTCTTCAAAAATTAACAGATTTTCCACATATTCTTTCCAAAAAATGAACAACAACTTCTTTTCAAATCAAAAGCATCCTTAAACTCAATCATAGCAAGGCTTAAGAAACACTTCAGAGTAGAAACACGGTCCCCATTATTCTTCCATTCATCCGATAAATGACTCTATTTATCGAAAACCTATGAATTTTTGCTAGGTCATAGCTCCAAACATTTTGTGATCTTTGGATTATTAATAACCCAATATCTTGACCTATGAAGAATGCTTTAACCTACAAAGTAGCTTTAGGATGTATTATAACGTTTTTTTGCTATTCATCGTATTCGCAGAATCCTAAGATTTCCAAATCTGTTAATCCGGAGATTTATGAAGCCAATAAACGGGCGAGTAATTATCAGGAGTTATTGAAATTAGGGTATGCCGAAAATGAAATTTATGAAGATTTAGGGAATGCCAATTTTTTAAGTCAAAATTATGAGACTGCCGTATTTTGGTATAAAAAGCTAATAGCGATCAGTGAAGATGGCATCCTCAGATCCGGTTACTCTGAACGTTATCAATATGCACTACAAAAGACATCTGGATCAGATATAGCCAGCGCCAATGATAACAAAAACTGGTTAGCCCAAATTAAGGCTGAATACCGTGTAAATTTGTCATTAGCAGATGGAAATACCTCCGTAAAGGATCTACCAAACAATACCAACGAATCCCTGGCCGACCTCGCTCAAAAGGTAATGGAAGGGGAAAATGATTTGGTAGTTTCAAACGATAAAACATTTAATTATAAAAACGCCTATAATACTCCAATAACAGTAACTGCAGATGGTAACACCGCTTACTTTAGTAAAGCCAGTTATATACAGCCTAAGTATGGCGTTTTCTCCAAAAAACAATTAGTTCATAAAATATACAGGGCGGAAAAGATAAATGGACAATGGAAAAATATTAAAGAAGTAGCATTATCTCCTAAATATTACTCCAGCATGCACCCCACAGTTACTAAAGACGGGAAACGATTATTCTTTGCCTCTGACATGCCGGGTACGTTTGGAAAATACGATATCTATGTGTCTGCAATAAACAAGGATGGAGGCATAGGTGTAGCAAAGAATTTAGGTGAAAAGGTAAATACAAAAAAGAACGACTTATATCCTAGTCTCGCAGGAGGTACTACCCTGTTTTTTGCATCAGATGGCCATAAAGGCCACGGTGGCCTGGATGTATTTATGGTACAGGTATTTAATAAAAAAGTAGGTTGGTCTGTTAACTTAGGCAGCCCTATTAATAGTGATAAAGACGATTTTGCGATTTCACTTACCGGAAACGGAATGGGCTATGTAATGTCTAATCGAGGGAATACTGAAGATGCTGTTCAACAAGTGGCATTCCAATTTTTAAATCCCAAAAAAGACAATCAAGAGGAAAATGGCGAATATAACTTTGCAGAAGTTTTTAGCAATGATGTAAAAGTAAATTTCGCAAGCTCGGTTTATGACGATGATTAAAGTAAAAGCAGAGCTATAACTTAAACCAAACAGATACTCATCTATGATCTATTTGGTAGCCCCAGACTCGATGGTTTCAAAAAACTATTCAGAAAATAATACGCATAGTTTAAAAGAACTTTTTCGAATTATCTAATCCGATCAGCAATAGTTTAGTAAAGTATAAAATCGGATTACAAGTAATCAGAATAAAATTTAAATCTCAATCAGATGAACTTTAACACCACTATAATTAAGAAAGTATTCGTACTTAAAGTGTTTTGCCTTATCCTGTGTACTCAGGGTTCTTATGGTCAGGAAGCAATCTCTGATCTGAGCACAAACACTGCCTATCACAATCAGTTGTTTTTTAATAGGTTCTTAATAAACCCTACATTTTCATTGGTTCGGGAAAACAAATCATATCTGAATATTCTACATCGAAATCAGTATGCTGCTTTTGAAGATAACAACCAGAACTATTATCTGGGATTTAGCAATAAATTTAATGATCATACCGCATTGGGTATAGGTGTTTACAGTCAGCGAATAGGTGTTATCCAGGAGTTTGGTTTTAATGCAAATTACGCCACTTCTGTGCAATTGGGTTCGAAAAGTAAATTAACATTTGGTACTAACGTTACCTATTATAGCCTGGGACTGGATAAAAATCGTGTGGTAGCCACTGAAAACGATCCGCAAATTCTGGAAGCAAAGTTAGAAAATAAGATCGCCATACAACCGGGAATTACATTCTCATATGGCAATTTTGATGTGGGAATCTACGCCGCGGATCTTATCAGATACAGTCAGACCACTAATGAATTTTTAACGAGTTTTAATACCAAAACTGTTAAAACATCTCTGCAATATACGCATGCATTTATGACCAATTCCGGTTTATTGGCAAACGCCAGGTTAATGCCGCTTGTACAATTAGGCCAAAATGAAGACGGGAGTCTGTCATATGTAGGATCTGTTCTACTTGAATTACCTAAATATGGCTGGTTTCAAAGTACCCTGGATGATACTTATGGCATATCAATGGGTATAGGTTTTAATCTTAGTAAAAAGTTATCTCTTGGGTATTTGGTAGAAAAGAATTTCCTGGATCAGGATGCGGCATTAGGCTGGAATCATGAATTATCATTGGCATATACTTTTAAAAATCAACCTTCTGCTCTGGGTGGTTACATAGTAAAATCAGAAGAAAACAGAATTGACGAAATTGTTCAAAATTATGAAGAACAATTAGCGCAATTAAAGGAAAATCAAAATAAAGACACGAAGAATCAGATTGACGAACTTAAAAGAAAGTATGAAGAACAAATAGCGAAATTAACCAGTGATCAAAATAAATCAAATGGAGATACTAAAAAGTCATCTGGAAGTAAAAATAAAAATTTAAAAAACACGCCAGAAACTACTCTTGTAGCATATACTATTCCACAAGAGGAAGATCCTAATACCCTGGCTTACCAAAACCGTTTAATTTTGGACGAGCTAATATTAAGACAGGATTCCATAGAGAATGCGCGTAACGCCCAGTTCGAGAAAAAGTTTGAAATGATAGTAAGAATTCTACGAAGTGATGTTGAAAATAGTATTAAATCTAATTTACAGGATTTCAACAATCCGGAAAATACGGTAATGGTTACAAACGACAGGGAGTTTAAAACAACCAAGAGCCTGGAACTTAAAACATCCAATAATAGCCTATCTGATGCGGAGCGAAAGGAATATATTAAGCTCCCAATAAAAATTAGTAATCTAACAGATGTTGGCGTGCAATCTGGCTATTATGTTATCGTCAATGTATATAAAAACAAAAAATATTTAAATGCTTTTATGAATCAGCTGAATGAACAGGGGTTGAATGCGAAACAATTTTACAATAAGAAAAATGGTTTGTATTATGTTTATTTGGCTGATTTTAAAGTTAAGGAAGAGGCTGAGATCGCTTATGTTTCTCATTTAAATGGAAAATATAATGATGAAAAGTGGATTATGCAGGTTGACAATCCCCCGGCAACCGCTGATCTTATGTATGAAGATTAATGATTTTTCAAGGGCAATAAGAACAATAAAATAAGTTGTCTGTTATACTTGTAATTTATTTATCCATAAATAATTGTGTGTCCAACTTATGGAATTCTAACAAGTGTAATTAATCATGAGTCATTAGCGATTAGGCCTTCTTTCAATAAATTATATTCTAAAATTTTAGTTTATATCAATGAATGCGTATAGATCTGTTCTGGGAAAGTCCATTTAGCCGTAAACCCCTATATTTCAGTAGCTTTGCTAATTTAAGAGCGGTAAAAATGGACAAAATTACAGACTAGTTGGTTTGCATTTGAACGAAAATACTTACGTTATATCAGTGCTTTTCTATTTTTTATATATATTTAAGATATAAAAGTAACAGAATAACGATCGCTCAACCCCCAAAACCCCATAATATGCAGACTAAAAATTACCCCAAAAGAAGCCCGCACTGCAGGCCAAAAACCAGAGCTCATCCCGTAATCTTCTTAAAGGAGGCTCCCATTTAAAGTATAGTAAATACAGTTTTTATTCTAGTTTTATCTTGTCAGGTTCTGAAACTATCCGGGTCCTAATGAGTTTAACAAGTTTGGATGTATTTCTATTCCACGGTGCTCATAAAACTTTTGCAGCTAATTCCTGTGTTTTTGTTTTAACATCAAATTTTACTTCACGGTAAGAGATAGATGGCTAGTATCCAAATCTAGTGTACATCACAATTTACTATGGTTTAAGAAATTGCTTATTGAGCAATGAATTATCCGTATTAACTTGCTCATTTTCAAACTTTTAATTTCTTATTTCTTTACTATTTTTCAACCCCAAAATACTAATAGATATGAAATCAAATATCCTTAAAATAATTGTTATAGATAATGACCGTTTATTTCACGCTGCCTACATGTACTATTTTGAAACCTACCGGGATTATTCCCTTCAAGGCATTTATGTATCAGTAGAAGATGCCTTAAAAGATTTTGATAATGTATTACCTGATATAATTGTTTCTGAAGTATCTATGCCCGAAGTGTGTGGCATTGAAGGAATACGTCTTTTCAGAAAAAAGGATCCTGATATAAAAATTATTATGATAAGTGCTCAAAATGATTTTGAAATTATCAAGAAAGCATTTAAAAATCAGGCGAATGGCTATCTGACAAAACCGGTGACCAAAAAACGCATGTACAATGCCTTAAATTCCATCAAATTTGAAGGTGC
>CAZHWD010000240.1:0-40526 GCA_964536335.1 uncultured Eudoraea sp.
ATTCTTTCTCTTTTAATTTGCGAAGATCAGAAGGATAATTAATGGAATTCAATAGTTTCATAAGAAGTAGCAAATGTACATTAATTCATTTTTTGTTATAACTTCATCTATTCCTAATATTGAAGTATTATGTCTATTGATCTTAAATTTGACGATACCTATTTTATGAAAAGGGCATTGCAGGAAGCAGAAACGGCTTTTGAGAAGGGTGAAATTCCTATTGGGGCAATAATTGTAGTTCAGGATAGAATAATTGCGAGGGCGCATAATTTAACCGAACAACTTAAGGATGTAACCGCTCATGCAGAAATGCAGGCAATAACAGCAGCAGCTAACTTTCTGGGGGGAAAATATTTACATAATTGCACCTTATATGTAACTCTGGAGCCTTGTCAAATGTGTGCAGGAGCACTTTTTTGGAGTCAACTTCCAAAAATTGTTTTTGGAGCTTATGATCCTCAAAGAGGTTTTTCTGCTTTGGGAGGGCAATTGCATCCTAAAGCCACAATATCAGGAGGTATTTTAGAAGAGGAGTGTTCAGAATTATTAAAACGATTTTTTATTCAGAAACGAAGGTTGAATTAAGCGCAAAAAAAATCCCTGACATGTCATCAGGGATTGTAAAAATTCAAAATAAAATATTGTTATCCGATTACTTGCACTTGTGCCGCAACCATGCCCTTTCTTCCTTCTTCTTCTTCGTATTCTACTTTGTCGCCTTCGTTTAATTCCACTCCGTTCAATGCTGTGGCATGAACAAAGATGTCCTTCCCGGTGTCGTCGTTGGTAATGAACCCGTATCCCTTGGATTCATTGAAAAATTTTACAGTTCCTGTCATTAAAATAAATATTAAAATAAAAAAATTACGATACGAAAGTATGATTTTTTGGGCAGATCTCTTAAAAGAAAAGGTAAAATTCGACCAAAATTATTGATTTTCAGACTTTTTGGGAAGTTTACCTTGCATTTTACGAATATTTTCCTCAGTGAGCATATAATCCTTTACTTTTCTGGTTTTGCTCTCCTTTACAAGAAATAAAGGCATAGCTATTAAAAATAACCCAACTGTTCCAAATCCAATATATTTATTGGCGATTTGAGACTGTTCTTCGTCAAGTGAGAAGCCATAAATTATTGCCCCAAGTGAAGCCAGTACAATCAAGAGTATGATATGTTTGAGTTTAATTCTCATCTTCTTTGGTAAAGTTAATCAACTTCCTTCTATAAGCGGTAAGCAACTTGGATTTTGAAATAAATCCAAAATATTTCCCGTCTTTTATTACCGGCAGGTTCCATGCACTGCTATCCTGGAATTTTCGCATTACTTCCTGCATAGAATCTGTTTCATAAAATATTAGTTCAGGTGCATTATGCATAAAGGATTCAACCCTTATTTTATCATATATGGAAGTGTTGAACATAAATTCCCTAATGTCATCCAATAAAACAATACCTACAAGGGCATCATTTGCGTCAATAACCGGAAATATATTTCGAGCAGATTTTGCAACCGATTGGTGTACCAGTTCACCGAGTGTCATATCCTGCTTGACGGCCTTAAAATTCTGTTCTATGATCTCATCGAGATGCATTAAAGTAAGTACGGTTTGATCTTTGTTGTGAGTGATAAGGGCACCTTGTTTAGCCAATTCACGAGTAAAGATGTTATAATCAATTGCATTTTTTGTCAGAAGAAAGGAAATTGCTGCAGTAATCATAAGTGGCACAAAAAGTTCGTAGCCACCTGTTATTTCAGCAATTAAAAAGATAGCGGTTAAAGGCGCATGCAACACTCCAGCAATAAGTCCCGCCATACCAATAAGGGTGAAATTACTCTCGTTTACATAAAGTCCCAATCCCAAATTGTTGATCACCTTGGCCACAACATTCCCCAAAGCGCTTCCCATGACCATCGTAGGAATAAATATACCTCCGGAACCACCAGCTGCAAAAGTCGTAGTCATTGCAACAGCTTTGAAAATTGTAATCCCGAAAAGTAAAGCTATAACAACCCATATATTATTGGTGTAGCTATCAAAAGGTGTTTTACCCAGTGCATCAATATGTTCTCCGTGTAATAGCTTATTAATAAACCCAAAACCTTCTCCATAAAGCGGTGGAATAAAATAGAGCATAATACCAATGGCTAATCCACCAACTAAAAGTTTATATTTTGGACTTTTGAATCTTTCAAAAAAAGCAAGGATGCCAAAATACATCTTTGTAAAATAAATAGAGGCAATGGCTGTGCCAACTCCCAGAACGATATAGAAAAAAGTATCTTTTACTTCAAATTTTTCGGTTATAGAAAAACTAAATAATGATTCATCTCCAAGAAAAAAATAGGACGTAAGAACCCCGGAAATGGAGGCTAACAATAATGGAAGCATGGAGATCATAGTCAGATCAAGACTAAAAACCTCCACGGCAAAAATAATGGCTGCTATAGGAGATTGGAAAATAGAGGCAATGGCTGCGGCAGAAGCACAAGCTATAAGAAGGGACCTTGTTTTCGCATTAATATGTAATAACCTGGCAACATTAGAGCTTATTGCCGCTCCTGAAGCTACGGCAGGGCCTAAAAGTCCAACCGAACCTCCAAAACCCACCGTTAAAGGGGCAGTTACCAATGGCAAAAATATTTTCTTAACACTTATGATGCCTTTCTTTTTTGATAGGGCAAATAAGATTGAAGAGATGCCGTGTTCCAATTTTTCTTTATAAACAAATTTTACATATAGATAAACCAGCGTAAGACCTATAATTGGGGTTACAAAATATAGTTGATAATTGGAAAAGACTATTCCTTTTTCTAAAAGAGACTGTATGAAGTAAGTAGTATTTTTAAGCGTTACGGAAGCAAGCCCGGCTAAAAAGCCTACCACAACACTCATTAGCTGAGTAAAGGTTTTATTAGAGATATTTTTGTATCTCCATTTAAGAAACCTGGTAAATAAGGTTGTGATTCGGTTGGGCATTATTTGATTATACGTTTAAAGGTATTAAAAATGCCGCTTTTAAACGCGATTGGTGTTAAGATTGAATATCTAATTTTAAATTAAGTTCTTTCAATTGTGCTGCATCAATAAATGCAGGCGCATCAATCATTACATCCCTTCCGCTATTATTTTTTGGAAATGCAATAAAATCCCGGATGGTCTCCTGTCCGCCAAGAATGGCCACCAGCCTGTCAAGTCCAAATGCAATTCCTCCATGAGGGGGTGCGCCATATTGAAATGCATCCATTAAAAAACCAAATTGAGCTTTGGCCTCTTCCGGTGTAAAACCAAGATGTCTGAACATAGTAGCCTGTGTATCTTTGTCGTGAATTCTTATTGATCCACCACCAATTTCATTTCCATTTAATACCAAATCATAAGCATTGGCCCGAACAGCTTCCGGATCAGTATTTAATAATTCTAATTGCCCTGGTTTGGGAGAAGTAAAGGGGTGATGCATTGCATGGTAGTTACCTGTTTCATCATCTAATTCCAGTAATGGAAAATCGACAACCCACAATGGAGCAAATTCTTTTGGATTTCTAAGTCCCAGACGCTCTGCCATTTCCATACGTAAAGCACTTAATTGAGTTCTTGTTTCTATAATGTTTCCAGAGAGAATACAAATAAGATCCCCTGCTTTTGCTCCTGTGATTTGGGCCCATTTGGAAAAGTCTTCTTGCTGGTAGAATTTGTCTACAGACGATTTATAACTACCGTCTTCATTGCATTTTACATATACCATGCCTTTTGCTCCAACCTGTGGCCGGCGCATCCAATCTATGAGTTGGTCAATTTCTTTTCTCGTATAGGACGCTGCGCCGGGTACGGCAATACCAACAACCAATTCAGATGAATTAAACACATTAAAATCTTTGTGCTTGGCTACTTCGTTTAATTCTCCAAATTCCATTCCGAATCGGATATCCGGTTTGTCATTGCCGTATCTTTGCATGGCTTCGTCATAAGTTAGCCTTGGGAATTTACTTGTTTCTACCCCTATAATTTCAACAAGCAGATGCCTGGTAAGTCCTTCAAAAGCATTTAAAATATCATCCTGTTCTACAAAAGCCATCTCGCAATCTATTTGCGTGAATTCAGGCTGTCTGTCGGCACGTAAATCCTCATCTCTAAAACACTTTACAATTTGAAAATATTTATCCAAACCACCCACCATGAGTAATTGTTTAAAGGTTTGAGGAGATTGTGGCAAGGCATAGAACTGCCCTTCATTCATCCTGCTTGGCACAACAAAATCACGCGCCCCTTCCGGGGTAGATTTTATTAAATATGGGGTTTCCACTTCGATAAACCCGTGTTTGGTAAGGTAATTTCTAACCTCCAGGGTAACTTTGCTGCGAAAAATGAGATTTTCTTTAACCGGATTTCTGCGAATATCCAGATAGCGAAATTTCATTCTCAGGTCTTCGCCTCCATCAGTTTTATCTTCAATTGTAAATGGAGGTAATAATGATTCGTTTAATACATTGAGTTCCTTAACTAATATTTCGATATCGCCTGTAGGGAGATTAGGATTTTTAGAAGTTCTTTCAATCACAGTTCCCTGTACCTGTAATACAAATTCGCGACCTAAAGCCTTTGCTTTTTCCAATATTACAGGATCACTTCGCTCTTCATCAAATACCAGTTGGATAATGCCATAGCGATCTCTAAGATCTACCCAGACTACAAACCCTTTGTCCCTTGTTTTTTGCACCCAGCCAGACAAGGTGACTTCATTATTTATGTGAGATGATCTTAATTCACCACAAGTATGACTCCTATACATTCTAAGTTCCTTGTATTACAGCCGCAAATGTAAGAAGATAAGCTTGTAACCTTTATAAATAGCATACATTTTTCAATACAGAACAGTTTTTTTTAAGGATTTATTTATAAGAAAAAGCATACAAGAAATGTTGAAAGATCTAATTATTCATTAACTTGTTGAGATATAACTAATTCAAAACTTAAGAACATGAAACAATTTCTACTTGGAAATATATTCCTATGGTTGTTTTTGACTTTACCCATCTTTGCATTTTCGCAGGGTAAAGTGACTGGGAATATTACAGATTCCGAAGATGGGACCGCTTTGGCGGCAGTAAATGTGGTTATCAAAGGAACCACCACCGGTACTACTTCGGATTTTGATGGTAACTATGAAATCGAGGTCGGCAGTTTTCCGTCTACTTTGGTTTTTTCTTCTTTGGGATATGAAACAAAAGAACTAGAGGTAAGTGCCGCCATGACTTTGAATGTAACTCTGGGTTCTTCAGCAACCGGGCTTGATGAAGTTGTAATTACAGGCCTTGCTTCATCAATAAAACGATCTAATTCAGCAAATGCTGTTGCTACTGTCTCGGCAGAGGAACTGGCTGGGGTTACACCACCTCAAACTTTAGATGGAGCTTTGCAGGGTAAATTTGCCGGAGCTTTAATAACCAAAAGTTCAGGAGCTCCAGGAGGAGGTATATCTGTAAGGTTAAGAGGGGTAACTTCTGTTAACGGCAATGCCCAACCATTGTATATTGTAGATGGGGTCTATGTAAATAACAGCAGCATTTTTGCACCGGGATTAAATGATGTCTCTCGTGCAGCAGCGGGAGGAGCTAGCCCTGCTGGTAATCAATCCCAAGATAATCCGTCTAACAGGATTGCCGATATTAATCCGGACGATATTGAAAATGTGGAAGTTCTTAAAGGGGCATCAGCTGCGGCAATATATGGTGCCAGGGCTGCCGCAGGGGTAATTATTATTACAACTAAAAAAGGAAAAGCAGGAAAGACCAAAATTTCGTTTTCTCAATCTGTAGGTTCTAACAGCGTAATTAATTTACGAGGTTTAAGAAGCTATACAGCGGAGATCGCTGAAAGTGGTTTTGGAGCCGGTCAAGGTGCTCTTTTTACACAGGCCCAGAACGATGGCAGTTTGGTTGACTATGAAGAGGAGATTTTTGGTGAAAGCGGTTTTATTTCCAATACTACCATAAGTGCTTCGGGAGGTTCAGATAGAACGCAATTCTTTGCTGGTTTTACAAATAATGAGGAAGATGGGATTGTTAAGAATACCGGATATGACAAAAAGTCAATTAGGCTGAATCTGAATCATAAATTCTGGAATGATAAGGCAACTCTACAGTTGGCTACAAATTATATTAATTCTTCATCCGACAGGGGTTTTTTTAACAACGACAATTCAGGTGCTACTATTGGAGTATCGCTTACATCTACCCCTCCCTGGGCAAAATTGTTTCCGGATGAAAATGGAAATTATCCCGACAATCCATATAGTGCATCAAATCCCTTACAAACGAGGGATATAGTTACAAATAATGAGTCAGTGGATAGGTTTATTATAGGGGGCACATTGGATATAATGCTTTATCAAAAAGAAAGATCTAATTTAAAGCTGAGATTCATGGGAGGACTTGATTACTTTTCATTAGTTACCACGTCTATTTTTCCAAAAGAATTACAAATTATGAAACCTTCCAATGGTGGGTTAAATGGATTAACAGCGCAAGGTACTACCGAAAATAAGGACGCCAATTACTCTGCATTTTTGATTCATAATTATTACACAGCTAATAATTTGAGTTTTACGACCCAGGCAGGTATTACTAAGCAGACTTTTTCACAAAACACCACAAGGAACACAACATCTAACTTAATTGCCTCTGAGACAAATTTGGACCAGGGTGCCAATGTTTCTGTTAGTCAATTTAGGTTGGAACAGGAAGATGCAGGATTCTTTATACAGGAAGAAGTTAATTACCAGGATAAGTTAATTGGAACTCTGGGTCTAAGAGGGGATAAGTCCAGCAATAATGGTGATGCCAACAAACTTTTTTATTATCCCAAGGGCTCGGCAGCGGCAAACTTACATAATTTTGATTTTTGGAATTCAGGCGTTTTAACTCAGTTCAAACTTAGAGCGGCCTATGGTGAAGCAGGTAACTTTGCACCCAATGGGGCATTGTTCACCGCCTATCAAAATTCACTTATAGATGGTATAGTTGGGATTGTAGTCCCGAATACATTGGGAGACCCGGATATTCAACCTGAAACTCAAAAGGAATTGGAATTTGGTTTCGATGCTGGGCTCTTAAACAACAGGATATCATTTGAATTTTCATACTACATCAAAAAAGTGGATGATCTAATTTTACAGGCAAATACTGAACCATCTTCTGGTTTTAATTTTAGGTTTGCAAATGCCGGAAACCTTGAAAACAAAGGTTTTGAACTAGGAATAAATGCCAATGTATTCGCAAATCCGGATTTTGGATGGGATACTGGAATTTTATTTTTCAAAAACAAATCAAAAATCACCAGATTAGATGTTGATCCTTTTGATACAGGTGGTTTTGGGACTGGGCTTGGCACCTTTAGAATAGAAGAAGGGAAAAGCGTTACTCAAATTGTTGGTAATGATGGCGACGGAAATATAGTAGTTCTGGGTGATGCAGAACCAGATTTCCAATTTACTTTCAACAACAATTTAAGGTATAAAGACTTTACCTTATCCTTTCTGTTTCATTGGAAACAAGGAGGAGACAATATTAACTTATCGAATCTACTTTTTGATTTTGGCCAGACTTCAGGTGATTATGATGATTTCACATTAGATCCCACGGGAACTTTATCCAATGGGGACTATAGAATAGATTCATTTTTATCTGGGAATGCGGCAGCCTTTGTTGAGGATGCAAGTTATTTAAGATTAAGGGAAATAGGGTTGTATTATTCGCTGCCCCAAGATTTTTTAGAGAAGGCATTTAAAGGATATGTAGCCAATATGAGGTTTGGATTTTCAGGGAATAATCTCATAAATATTTTTGATTATAATAGCTATGATCCTGAGGTTTCTAACTTTGGCTCTACTGGTTTATCAACAGGGGTTGAAGTAACACCATTCCCGTCATCCAAGCGCTTTATGTTTCACTTTTCAGCAGACTTTTAATAAATAAAAATAATATAGGACAAATGAAAACATTAAATAAATTATTAATAGTAGCTCTCATTTTCTTAGCTTTCAATTCTTGTGAAGTAGAGGATGGTAAGAATTTGAATGGAGCCGATACTACATCGATATCAGAAGATGTTTCAAGAGGTGAACTGGGAGATGCAATAGGTGGTATTCTTTCGGATATGAGGGTACGTATCGAAACTCAGGTAGATGCAACTTCTGTATTAGGCAGAGAATACTGGAGAATCCAATCATCTGACCCCAGGTGGACTGGAGATTTGTTAACCGGGCAGCTCGACGATAATACATTCTACACTACTGCTCCTTATTCTGCAAGGTATGCTACCGTCAAAGATATAAACCTTGTGTTGGAAGGTTTAGGAAATTCTACAGCGGATTTTACTGATGCAGAAAAGGCAGCAGCGCGTGGTTTCGTAAATACCCTAAAAGCACATGAGCTTTTGATGGTTCTTAATGCTCAATATCAGAATGGAATAAGAATTGAAGTATCGGATCCGGATAATTTGGGCTCATTCGTAAGCTATAGCGAGGCTTTGTCTTCCATATCGAGTATCTTATCTGATGCTTCTTCTGATCTTTTGAATGCAGGGGCAAGTTTCCCGTTTTCCATTCCATCAGGATTTGCAGATTTTAATACTCCTTCAACGTTCGATGAGTTTAATAAATCCTTGGCGGCAAGAGTAGCGGTTTATCAAGGGAATTTTACTGATGCTCTGACATTTCTTTCTGAATCGTTTCTTGATTTAGGCGGAGATTTAAATAGTGGAGCATACTTCACTTTTTCTTTAACCGGTGCAGATTTACCCAACCAATTGTTCTTTGCGCAAAATTCAACTGTTGCAAATGCCAGAATTGCTCATCCCACTTTTATTTCAGATGCGGAGGCGGGTGATACCAGACTTAATAAAGCACCCATGAGAGATGCTCCTTTAACTGCAGATGATTTAACCGGGGATAATGATGTTTTTATTTACCAAAGCAATGTTGATCCCGTAGGTATTATTAGGAATGAAGAATTGATTCTGCTATATGCAGAAGCGAATCAAATTTCCGACCCTACTGAGTCTGTAAACGCCATCAATATAATAAGGAATGCAGCAGGGTTGGCTAATTATTCGGGGGGAACGGCACCGGCAGATTTGGTTAATGAAATTTTACAGCAAAGGCGTTATTCATTATTTGCAGAAGGTGGCCATCGCTGGATTGATTTAAGAAGATATGATAAATTAGGAGAATTACCTTTAGATAGGCCTGGTGATGGAACCGTAGCACAGTTCCCAATACCTCAAAATGAAAATCAATAAAAGAAGATTAGGATTAAAAAACCCCTGACCTTCTGGTCAGGGGTTTTTTATTAGGATTTTCACCGCTTAAGCAGCTATTTCAAGATCTTTCTTTTTTAAAGGTGTTTTTTTGGCACCTCCTTTGAGTTTAATCTTTATTCTATATACGATATTAAAGAGAACAGGAACTATAATTAGGGTAAGGAAAGTAGCCATAATTAATCCAAAAATAACTGTCCAGGCCAGGGGTCCCCAAAAAATAACGTTATCTCCACCTATATAGATTTTAGGGTCAAACGCTGTAAACAGCGAAAAGAAATCAATATTAAGGCCAATAGCTAAAGGAATTAGTCCGAGTACGGTGGTAATCGCAGTTAGCAAAACTGGTCTCATTCTGGCTTTTCCACCTTTTACAATTAATTCAGTGACCTGTTCTCTGGATAAAAGATCCTTATCCTCCATTCCTAAAGACACTTTTTTACGATCTATAAGTATTTGAGTGTAATCTAAGAGTACCACGCCATTATTAACAACAATACCAGCCAAAGATATAATGCCCATCATGGTCATCATAATTACAAAAGGCCAGCCAGTTATCATTAATCCACCAAAAACACCTATAAAACTTAAGAAAATGGCTGTCATTATAATAGCAGGTTTTGAAATACCTCCAAATTGGAAAACAAGGATTAACATTATTAAACCTAGCCCTGAAAAAAATGCGCCAACTAAAAATTCCATCTGTTTATTCTGTTCTTCAATCTGTCCCGTATAATCGATTTTTACATTGGCTGGAATCCCGTTATATTCTTCCATTTCCTTTTTTATCTCAGCTACAATTGCTCCGGCATCAGTAAATCCTGGTCTAAGTCCAGAATAAAGTGTCACAACACGTTTTGTATCCTTGTGTTTTATTGCACTAAAACTGGAAGTATTTCTTTGAGATGCCACAGCAGAAACAGGAATTTCTTTGATCTGGCCTGTTGCCTGGTCTCTGAAAATTACATTCTGATTGAATAGAGCACTGGTATTATATCTAAGGTCTTTATTAAAGCGAACATTAATATCATAATCTTCGCCACCTTCTTTATAAACGCCGGCTTTGTCTCCAAAGAGTGAACGCCTTAACTGCATACCAACCTGTCCTACCGATACACCAAGCTCACCAGCCTTTTCACGATCTACAGTAACCTGCATACTCGGTTTCCCGGTATTAACATCAATCTTTAATTCTTCAATACCATCTATATTTTTTGTATTGAGAAAATTTCGCATTTGCTCTGCGGTATTTATTAGAACGCCGTAATCCTTCCCTTCGATTTCAATATTTATCGGATAACCCGATGGAGGAGCAATCTGGTCTTTTTCCACAGAAATAGCAATCCCCGGATATATGCCATTTAATCCGTCCTGAATTTCCTTTCTAAGTGCCTCAGTATCCCTGCCACCTCTGAACTTATACTCTGTCATTGAAATGGTAATTTTACCTCTATGTGGCATTTCTGCTGCCGAGCCTCCCTCCGTAAATGGATTTTCTGCACCTTTACCTACTTGCGAAACACTCGATGCCACAAGTAAATTATTTTCACCCTTCATATATTTAGAATCATCTGCAATAGCATAGACCCTTTTTTCAATATTCTTCGTTATTTCATTAGTCTTTGTAATTGCGGTACCCTGTGGGTATTCTATATAGACATAAATCTCATTAGGGGTGTTGTCAGGGAAAAACTCCACCTTTGTTCTGCCACTTCCAAGCGATATGCCAAAAGCAATAAAGGCTGTTATCAACAACAACACCGTAAAACCAAAGTAAGCATATACATTTCTTCCTTTAAGAGCACTCCTCAAACGATTTTCGTACCAATTTTCAAACCTGGACAAGTATTTTTTTTGAAATTGTAAAGCAGCCTTTTTAAGTCCGTATTTGTAAAACCAGAATAATATTCCTACTACGATCATTAATGAACCTAATCCACGCACCGTTCCACCAAATAGGAGAATAAAGAGGCCAAACCCTCCAAGAATAATACTTAGGCGTATAAGTTGCTTTAATGTAAGTTCTTTGTCTCCCACCTCCATAAATTGGGACACCAGCATAGAGTTCATAAAAATAGCCACGAATAATGAAGAACCTAAGACTACAGATAGTGTTATTGGGAAAAAAATCATAAACTCACCCATAATACCTGGCCATAACCCAAGCGGTATAAATGCGGCTACCGTAGTGGCAGTAGAAATAATTATGGGAAATGCTATTTCTCCAACACCTTTTTTGGCAGCTTCAATTCGAGACATACCCTCTGCTTCCATAAGTCGGTAGACATTTTCAACAACCACGATACCATTGTCTACCAGCATTCCCAGTCCCATAATAAGTCCAAATAATATCATTGTATTCAGCGTATAACCCAAGGCAGATAATATCATGAAAGACATGAACATAGACATAGGGATTGCAAATCCAACAAATAGTGCATTACGAAAACCTAAAAAGAACATTAAAACGGTTACCACCAATATGATCCCAAAAATAATGTTGTTAACCAGGTCATCGACCTGATTTAATGTTCGACTTGAGGAATCATTGGCGATACTCACTTGCAGGTCTGCCGGGAAATAGTTCTCCTTCAAATCCTTTACAATTTCTTTTATATTCTCCGCCGCGGTGATAGCGTTTTTACCTGCCCTTTTTTTAATGTCTAGCATAACTACACTACTGCCTCTTTCTCTGGCATAGGTAGTTCTCTCCTCTTCCTTAAAAGAAACCGTGGCAATATCCTTCAGGTAAACCGCATCATTATTTTCTGATTTTACTACAAAGTCTTCAAGTTCATCTGGTTGTTGTATTTCACCTAAAATTCGAATAGTTCGACGCTGTCCGCTGGTTTTTAAATTTCCAGCTGACATAGTCATATTCCCATTGCTTATGGCTTGTATAACATCATCAAAACTTACCTTGGCGGCCATCATTTTATAAATGTCGACTGCTACTTCTACTTCTTTTTTCTGAGCTCCCCTTATATCCACACCTTTGATCTCAGGTAAATCTTCTATTTCATCTTCGAGATACTCCCCAAATTCCTTTAATTTATCAACAGGATAATCTCCTTTCAGGTTGACATTCATGATAGGATATGATTCAGATAGATTAAGGTCAAAAACATCAGGTTCTACTTTTGCGCCATTGAAAATAGGCCAGTCTTCTCCTGCTTTTTCACCGTCAACTTCGTCTTTCACCTTTTGTTTGGCACTTTCAACCGTAATATCTTCATCAAATTCAACCACTATCATGGAATAATCTTCCTGGGAGGTAGATGTGATTTCCACCAGATTACTTACATTTTTTAGCCGGTCTTCCAAAGGATCCGTTAGCAACCGCTCAATATCTTCTGCTGTATTTCCGGGATAAACGGTACTGATATAAATCTTGGTTTCTTTTACCTCAGGGAAGTCTTCTCGTGGCATTGAAAAATAGGAAGATAATCCGATGAATAAAAAGATGCCAATCATTACGTAAATGACCGATGGATTATCAATAGCCCAGGAAGATAATCTGAATTCCTTATTTGCGTTTCTCTTTTGCTTACTCATAAGGCTATTGAATTATTTTTACTTTCTGATTTTCTCTGACGTTGCGGGCACCTTCCATTACTACTTGTACTCCGGGGTCTATCCCTGCTAAAACTTCTACGTAGTCTCCCTGCGTTAGCCCAGTACTTATTATCTGTTTTCTTGCTATAGCCAGGTCATTCGAATCAACCTCTGTGGCGATATAGACATATTGCTCACCTTCTGCATTTTCAGAAATCAAACTCTGCGGAATTAAAATGGCCTTATTACTACTGTAATTGTTAATCTGTACACGAGCTGTAAGATTGGGCTTTATGTTATTCTTTTTGTTTGGTACGCCTATTTCTACTCGAAAAGATCTGTTAGTTGGATTAATAAAATTTCCTGTTTGTCGAACAACAGAAGTAATGCTGTCACCCAGAACGGGGAAATAGACTTTTACTTCTTTACCTACAGTTACTCCATTTAAGTAACTTTCAGGGACATCCACTTCTATATACATGTCAGAGAGATTGACAATACGGAATACCGCCTGTCCGTTAGCCGGAGAAACTACGGTTCCCTGTTCTTGAATAACATTGTCAATTATACCTGAGAAAGGAGCTCTGATATTTGATTTCGCCAACTGGCTTTGCGCTTGTTTAACAGAATTCTCCACTGCCTGATAATTTGTTTCCGCCTGCAGATATTGAATTTCAGATCCAATTTTTTGTTCCCATAGTCTTTTTTGACGTTCAAAAGTAGTTTTTGCAAGAGCTGCCTGGGTTTTTAATTGTTCAAGTTGACTACTCATTCCACCATCATCAATGGTAGCCAAAAGCTGACCTCTATTCACTTTTTGACCTTCTTTCACATATACCTTAAGCAAAGTTCCCGCCATTTCAGGATAAATCAATACATTTTGTTTGGTCATTACGTTCCCTTGAAGATCGAGATAGTGACGAAACTGCTGTTCATCTGTTTTTAAGGTGGTAACCAATGCTAATTTTGAATTGCTATCCCTTACATTGATAACAGAATCCAGAAGCTTAAGTTCAGTATTCAATACTTTTTGTTTTTCGGCAATTTCCTGTTTTTTTAATTTAATTGCTTCTAAATTTCCTTCAGCAATCAAGGTTTCAACGGATTGGACAGTTCCATTTCCACATGCCGTGACAACCATTGAAATAAGAAGTATTAAAAGAATATTTTTCATTTTATTTGAGTTTGTAAGTTGATGGTTTAATTGTTGAGAACAGTTTCCAATTCTGTTTTTCTATTGATAACTTCTACCATAGATGCCAGATAATCGTGCTGTGCGGTATAAAGTTGTATTTGTGCTTGCCTTAATTCAAAACTTGTAGCCAGACCTTCAAAATATTTTGTTTCGTTTTTCTTTTCAATCCGCTCCGCAAGATTGAGATTGCTTTTAGTAGTTTCATAATCCTCAATAGAGAAAATGTAATCGCTTTTAGCCCGTTCAAGTTGAAGTCTAATCTGTTCTTCAGTCTCAGTCAATTGAGTTTTGGCCTGATCGTAGGCTATTTTGGCTCTCTGAGTTGTTGCACTTCTATTTAGGGAACTGAAAATTGGAATTGTCAAATCGAAACCCAGTACAGATGATCCGAACCACTGTTGTTTACTTTCAAAAAATGTGAACGTGTTGCTATATGCAGAGGCTCCATAATTTACAAAAGCATTAAGTGATGGCAAGGCTTTACTTTTGGCCAGCTTGAGTTCATAATACCGTTGTTCATTGAGGTTTGCGACCAACTTATAATCCACATTATTTTCCATAAAGAATTCCGATTCCAGGAGATTAAAATCAATTTGTTTTAATACAAGATCATCCAGATTCTCCTTTAACAACGTTTGATTTTCAATGGGAAGTCCCATAATTAAATTCAACATTTGCAATGTAATATCTTCAAAGCGGACTGAATTTTTTAAGGCGCTAATAATAGAAGACAATGTAATTTGAAGTTGTTCAACACTCTCTTCATCACCCAGGCCATTCTCAAAGAGTTTTTCAGTTTCGTAGAGATTTTTCTCCAGCGTTGCCTTATTATTCTCCAGGATAGCAACAGTTTCCTTGGCAAGCAAAACATTGCCATATGCCTCTATGACCGCTTTCCTTATTTCCTGATCTGTTTTCTCCTTGTTGTTTTGACTATATCGAAGAAAGGCTTCTGTGGCCTGTACGCCCACTATATAAGAGCCATCGAATATTTGCTGACGAAGGGTGGCTGTTGCATTAACCTGATTTTGTTGTCCAAATACGACAGGGAGAAAAGATCCAGGGTCTCCTCCCACAAATTCACCGGGGACAAGTGTTACCGGTTGTTTTAATTGATTTTGGTAGCTAAGATTACCGTCAATTTGAGGTAAGCCTGTAGCAATAATCTCCCATTTTTGTTTTTGAGCATCTAATATTTCTCTACCAGCATTAATAACACTGTAGTTATATTCAAGCGCATATGCGATGGCCTCCTCCAGTGAAAAGCTGTTGGGTCGTTCCTGGGGAAAAGACCAAGCCACAGAGATGAATGCTAAAAAGCTTAAAAATTTAATTTTCATTTAATCCTGATTTGAGTTGATTATATTATTTAATATTTTTCGTCCTTTTGGTGTAACAATGCCCCGAAGATGATATTCCAAATAGTCGTCCATGACCTCAGCCACGGGAAATTTAGCAACTGGGAATAGTCGACTATCCTTAATGCTGGAGACTCCAGAAAAGTATATCCTTGCGATAAATTCTATGTTCAGATTATTGCGGTAAATTCCTTGATCAATTCCTTTCTTCACATTATTTACAACACAGTCATGCATCATATCAAATTGTTTATTTCGAAGTGTAATAAAAATTCTGGGATAGTATTTTTGAAGCTGAAATTGAGGAGAAGTTTTCTCATCGTTTATATGCTGCATCACCAATCTTTTGATCTCATAGAGCTCTTCAATAGGGTTCTTTTTAAGCAAACATATTTCATCAATTCCGCAGGAAACGGAATCAAATACATACATTGTACAGGCTTCCACCAGCTTGGTTTTGTTTTCAAAATTGGAATAAATTGTTTTTTTGGAAATACCCATAGACTGAGCAAGGTCGTCCATAGTTACGCTCTTAAATCCAAGATTTAAAAATAAATCTGTTGCCTTAGTTAATATTTTTTCTTTCATAATTGGAGGCAAATATAACCAGGAAACTATAAAAACATTAAAAGTTTCCTAAGTTTTACATTTTTTTAACAATCCTCCTGATTAAAGTCATTTAGAGCTAACAGGAAATTTACATTAATGTTCTTCAGTGACTGCTTTTAGTGTATTTTTGAAAAAAAATTAAAATGCCAGACATCGAGTTCATTCGTGGATGTTTTAATTCCTATATGGAAAGTAAACTCAGCACTAAAGACCCTCTGAATTTATACGACCCCATAGTGTATATTATGAATTTAGGCGGTAAGAGGCTAAGACCAATATTAACACTTATTAGTACTGATGTATTTGGCGGAAAATATGAGGATGCGCTGGATGCTGCTCTCGCAATAGAAATTTTTCATAATTTTTCTTTGGTGCA
Organism: uncultured Eudoraea sp.; assembly: GCA_964536335.1. Classification (GTDB taxonomy): domain Bacteria; phylum Bacteroidota; class Bacteroidia; order Flavobacteriales; family Flavobacteriaceae; genus Eudoraea. Next base: position 16,409 of record CAZHWD010000240.1, read on the forward strand.
TGATGACATCATGGATGCTGCACCGTTAAGAAGAGGAAAAAAGACTGTACATAAAAAGTGGGATTTTAACACGGGTATTTTGTCTGGAGATGTTATGCTTATAAATTCCTATCAGTATTTTGAAAATTATCCTGCCGATTTATTTAAGTCTTTACTGGAAGTCTTTAGCAAAACAGCTATTGAAGTTTGTGAAGGGCAGCAATATGATATGGACTTTGAAATTAGTGACCAGGTTACTATTCCAGATTATCTTAAAATGATTACTTATAAAACGGCAGTTTTGGTTGCCGCAGCTATGAAAATGGGAGCTATAATTTCCAAGGCTTCAGAGAAATCTCAGGATGCAATATATGATTATGGAATTAACCTTGGAATAGCCTTTCAATTGCAGGATGATTATCTGGATGCCTTTGGTGATCCTGAGACTTTTGGAAAGCAGGTTGGAGGCGACATTATTGAAAACAAAAAAACATTTCTTTATCTTAAGTCAATAGAAATAGGTACAAAAGACCAAATAATTGAATTGAAAGATCTTTTTTCAATTAAACCGGCTAACCCGAAAGAAAAAATAGAAACTGTAAAGGAAATTTATATACAAAGTGGTGCTGTGGAAATAATTAAGAAGGAGATTAAGAAATATACACAGTACGCATACAAATTACTGGAATCTATAGAAGCTCCTGAAAATAAAAAGGAAATACTAAAGCAATTTGGCAATAAATTAATGAACAGGGAGGTTTAGAATAACCTGTTAAATAATGCTTTGATAAAATAGGTTTTGGGACAACTTGAAATAATCTGAAGATCTTCTTTTATGTTGGTCCCTTCATCTAAAAATTTAAAAATGAGCTGGGGACTACTTCCTTTAAAAAGTGACTCAAAAATATGTCTCCCTTTGCTGTTATCTTTATAAAGGATATCTAGTAGAAGCATATCATAATACCAATATCGATCTTTATGACTAAAAAAAGAGAGCGATTTGTTCTTTTTAAGAAAAACAACTAATTCTTTGGTTTTTCTGCTAGTACTCATAAAGGTATATCCTGTGCTAGGTTTGGCCCAGCCTCCTGCTATTCCTATATGTAATACGTTATCACTGTTCTTAGCAGAAAAATTATAACAGGTCATTGGAATATTACCCTTTTCTTTATCTACTATCGCGTATTGGGGGCACTTAAGTTTTTCTTTAATATAATTTTTAATGGCATTTTCATACTCTTTGACGGGTAATGGTTCAGCGGAAAACAAAGTATATTCAACCAAACCCTCGGTTTCCGAAAATGGCAAAACATACATGAAGCGGGTATTGCCTTTTTGAGGGATAGAAAAATCCATAAAAGTGGCCTTTTCCGGATTGAAAACAGGTTTTTCAGATTTAATAAACCATCCGATAAAGTGCTGTTGTAAAACAGGGTATTTTGATTGTTGATAAAGCGACTTATAATCAAAAGTACTATTGAATACCTGTGAAGTGCGGTAATTTCCATTTCCCGTAGTAAGGTCCACATGGCTTTTATAATCAACCATTCCAGTAACCAGGGCCTGTTTAAATGTAATATTTTCATAAGCCTGAATGCGACTCAAATAGTTGTTATAAAAATCGAGCCCGCGTAACATCTTGTAGGTATATGGTGCAATCTTGTGATTTGCTTTAAGAATTTCTCCTTCAAATTGAATCTGGCTCCAACTTTTACTGATGATTTTATCAAAATCACCTGCACTCTTTTCCCAAAAGCACCAGGTACGATCATTGGTTTTTTTGGCATCCTTGTCTATTAATAAAACAGTTTTATCCTTAAAATAAGGATCGCTTCCAAAGGCATCAGCTAGCATTAAACCCGCTGCACCAGCACCAATTATAATATAGTCGAAGTCTGTCTGCACTAGAATGAAAAAAATCAAAAGTACAAATTACAATTCAAGTAACTAAGGTCCTTTAGTTCAATTGGTAGCGCAATCCTATGAAACCTCTCATCCCCTGATTTGGGCCATACACGTAAGTGGGATCAAAAGTAAGGCCATATGGGTTGTCTGCTGTAGGAATGGCGTTTCCTGAATTGTCGAATTGAACATTTTTATCGAAGGGGTCATTGGACCTGGCAATTATAAATGGATTGCCCCTATTCGGAGTCCAATCCAACAAGTTTTTTACACCCCCATAAAATTCAAAATCTTTCACACCGGAATAAGTAAATTGAATATTTTGAATACTCCAGGTGGGAGAATATTCCTGTCTGGGATCTAGCTCGCCCAAAAGAGGCAGGCGCATTGGACCATATAGACTCCCTGTGTAATCAAAAGTAAGATTCAGACCTCTGAAAGCGTAAGATATGCTCCAGGTTCCGCTAAAACTTTCAGTCAGGATTTGCCGTTGGGTGATACCGTTTTGGGTGTTACTTACATCCATAAACGTAGCTCCTAAGAGTATTTTCAGTCCGGCAGGGAATGCCAAATCCAAGTTCGCACTTATGCCCTTGGAAACAGATTTACCATCTAAATTTTTGTAGACTATTAAATTGGGATCAGAATCATAATCGGGAAGTATAACATTGTTGAAATAGGTGTAAAAGGCTGAAGCATCCAAACCTATAAATGTTCCATTATTACTATAAATCTTTTTAAGATAGTTGAGGTTAAAATTAATGGAACGTTCCGGTTTTAAGTCTTCTACAATGATTACTTCTCTGGCACCGGTCAAAGCTGCGTGTTCCTCGGTAAAAAGATTAACAACCCTAAAACCGGTACCGGCATTGAAACGTAATATGTCGTTGTCTGAAAATTTCCATCTGTAGGCCAATCTTGGCGTAAATATGGAACCGTGTCTTTTATCATAATCATACCGAAAACCGGTAAGTAAGGAATGTTTTTTAGAAAAATTTATTTCATCCTGAACAAAAAGGCTTGGGATCCAAACTATGTCTGCTTCATTCCTGGCTAATCCCGAAGTTGCAGGGGTATTGTCATCATAATAGTTGTATTTTATTGCGCCTCCAAACAGGAGATCATGCTTTGCCAAAACCTTATCCCAGGTTAATTGCCCAAAACCAATACGCTGATCCGCAAGATAAGGTACTGTGCCGTATACAGAATTTTGACTGTGATCATTGTAAGAAACAGAAAGCAGCATATTTTCTTTTACGGGCAATTGATATTTTCCCAGTATTTCCCATCTTCTTGTGTAGATGCTTTCACCATATATTTCATCTCCACCCCTGAATTCAGGTGTCCATTGCATTTCACCACCCCATCGGTCTTCATTAAAAAAGCGACCAGCCAAAGAAAAAATACGGTTATACTTGCGATTTAAACTCCATTTTTGAAAAATAGATATGCGATCCTGAAGGGTTAAATCTGTGAAATTATCTCCATTGTCATCAATTGGGTTGTCGTATTTGAAATAATTTAGGCCAAGAATTAGATTGGAACTACTTCCAATTTCAATTTTTGAGCCAATATCAAGGTTGTATTCACCCCAACCACTCATAAAACTGTCAGCTGCAAAAGTGGGGGCACTTAGTGTATTTTTTGTTATGATATTAATGAGTCCGCCTACAGCTTCACTTCCATATAGGGTAGAAGCGGGGCCTTTAACAATTTCAATTTGTTCAATGAGCGAATTGGGTATTCCAGACAGACCATATACAGTGCCCAGACCGCTTACAATGGGCATACCATCTATTAAGACAAGTGTATACGGACCTTCGAGGCCGTTAATGTGGATATCTCCTGTATTACAGACATTGCAGTTAATTTGTGGTCGAACGCCATTAACGTTTTGAAGAGATTCAAAAATACTTGGGGTAGGATTTTTTTTAAAAAATGAGGGTTTATAAACTTCTACAGGCACAGGGCTTTCCAATCTTTTTACCGGTTTTAAAGTGCCTGTAACCACCGTTTCTTCCAATTGCTCTGATGAAGTTTTAAGCGATATGGTAAGTACCAGTGCAGCATTATTAGCCAGATTTACTTTTTGGTAGAAGCTGGTGTACCCCATAGAAGAAGCTTTGATTTTATAGGAGCCATCGGGAATGTTATTAATAGCGAACTCACCGTTCCTATCTGAAGATGCACCAAAATTAGTTCCCTGGAGGTAAATATTTGCAAATGGTACAGGCACTTCTCCGTCCAGAATCACCCCTGTAATAGCGTTTTTCTGAGAATACATATTTGAAATTCCCAAAAGGCACGTTATTCCTATAATGGCTATCCTTAAAAAAATAGGTCTAATAAATAATTTCATCTATCAAATAAAATATTTAGACAAATCTAAAAATTTGTTTTTACAAATAAAAATGTATTTTTGCAAAAATGTTTTTTATGACCCATTCTGAAGAGAATTATATAAAAGCCATTTTCCATTTGGGTAGTGGAGGTGCGGAAGTTATTTCAACCAACGCCGTGGCAGAAAAGATGGAAACTAAGCCGTCTTCAGTAACTGATATGATGAAAAAGTTATCAGAAAAGGGACTGGTTAATTACAAAAAATATCAGGGGGTATCGCTGACTGCCCTTGGCACTCAGACTGCCTTATCGATTATAAGAAAACATCGATTATGGGAGGTATTTCTAGTAGAAAAATTAGATTTCACTTGGGATGAAGTACATGAAATAGCTGAACAACTAGAGCATATTAAAAGTGAAAAACTTATTGATAAGCTTGATGAATTATTAAGTTTTCCAAAATTTGATCCTCACGGAGATCCAATTCCCGGTAAAAATGGGGAGTTCATGGAGCGTGATAATCAACTATTAAGTCAAATTCCCATTGGTACCTCGGCAATATGCGTGGGGGTAAAAGATTCATCTGCCGTATTCTTAAGGTTCCTCGATAAAAACAATATAGCGCTTGGTAATAAAATGAAGATTGTGGAGAAAGAAGAGTTTGATAATTCATTGCGCATTCTTATTGACCACAGAGAATTGCATCTTTCCCAGCAAATAGCTTCTAATTTATACGTTAAAAAGATCAAGTTATGATGGAGAATGTCATTAATTATTTCGAATCAATCAATCCTATTTTGGCTGCCTTTTATGCAACGCTTTTTACCTGGGGTCTTACAGCTCTAGGTGCCGGTCTGGTCTTTTTTTTTAAGACTATGAACAGGGCCGTACTTGATGGAATGCTCGGTTTTACCGGTGGCGTAATGGTAGCTGCAAGTTTTTGGAGTCTTCTGGCTCCGGGAATAGAAATGAGCCCGGGAGAAGGTTTTGTTAAAGTCATACCGGCGGCCGTGGGATTCTTGCTTGGTGCAATTTTCATTTATGGATTGGATAAGGTTTTACCGCACATACATATTAATTTTAAAGAGAGTGAAGGAATAAAAACACCCTGGCACAGAACAACGCTGCTTACTCTCGCTATAACCTTGCATAATATACCTGAAGGACTAGCCGTAGGGGTACTCTTTGGAGGGGTTGCTGCCGGTTTTGAAGGAGCCAATATTGGTGGAGCAGTAGCTTTGGCACTCGGGATAGGCCTACAAAACTTTCCTGAAGGTTTTGCAGTGGCCATGCCGTTAAGGAGGCAGGGATTGAGCCGACTTAAAAGTTTTACATACGGACAGGCATCTGCAATCGTAGAGCCTTTGGCTGCTGTTTTGGGGGCCTGGGCAGTACTTACATTCCAACCAATTCTTCCTTATGCCTTATCATTTGCGGCCGGAGCGATGATTTTTGTGGTTGTGGAAGAGGTAATCCCTGAGACACAACAGGATAAATACACTGATATTGCCACAATGGGTTTTATTGGAGGTTTTATTATTATGATGGCCTTAGATGTCGGTTTGAGTTAATCAACGGACGTTAGTTTTTTATTCTTTTGATCACTCTCCCATTAAGGTAAATGCACCCTTCGTTAAAAACTTTGAATCGGCAGGAAAGTCATTCGCATTCTTTATGGAGGTGTAACCATTATATACTACACTTACTTCCACTTTTACCGGTTTGAAATTATACACTTCCTCTTTTTTAGATTCCAGTAATAGCAGGTATGATTTGCCCTCATTGGATACAATTGCCTCCGAAGGAATACTCATGGTCACATTATCTGAAATAATTATAGTTGCGTTGACGAACATTCCTGTCAGAAAATTATGACTGGTACGATCTTTAAGATGTCCATGTACTTTTACCGTTCTGTTTTCTTCTATGGATGTGCTTATTAAATAGACCTCTGCGGCATATACTTCGGATGATGCTTCCGGTATTTCAAAGGTAATTTCCTGTCCTTTATGAAGCCTCATTATATCTTTTTCAAAAACAGACAATTCTAAATGGATATGGTCATTATCTACAATTTCAATGATAGGTGTTGCCGGCGAAACATACATCCCCAGAGATACATTAACCTCGGTAATGCTGCCACTAATGGGGGCATTTAATGTGGAGGTAGTACTTATAATACCCTTATCAACATCTGAAGGGGAAATTTTGAGCAGATCTAATTGTTTTCGAAGCCCCTTGTAAGTGGCTTCTGCTTTTTTATAGTCGCTTTCAGCTTTTAAAAAACTTTTTTGTGATGAAATGTTTTCTTTAATCAATATTTGTTGCCGCTCATATTCAGATTTTAAATAGGTCAATTGTTCCTTTATCTCTAAATATTCTTGCTGTAAGGACACAAATTCAGGATTTTCAATAGTTACCAATGCCTGCCCCTTTGTTACACGATCCCCAATTAATAAATGCGTATTTTTAATATAACCCCCCATAGTTGCGCTCACTACTGCTCTGTTTGCCGGAGGGACATCAATTAATCCATTGGCATTAACCAATTCTGGAAAAGATTTTTCTTCCAGACTACCTATTGCCATGGCGTTTTGTTCAAATTGTTCATTAGAAAGTTCAATAACGGTATCTTCAGGATTTAGATCTGCCTGAACGTCTGATCTATGTATAGGCTCTACATTTTTACAGTTCAAAATACTGATTACAAATATGAATTGAATGAAATAATATAAAATACGATTCATGACTTAGCTTTTAATAAGTTAGATAGTTAATGGCAATAACGGTTTGATTGTATTGATTAAGACTATTTAAGTAATCCAGTTTAATCTCATAAGCATTTTCAAGACTTAAGATATACTGAAAATAGTTGATTTCACCGTTTTTGAAACTCAGGGTAGCTGTTTTTAAAATTTCATCAGATAGATCTGTGCCCTCATCTTCATAATATTTTAAGGCCTTTTCCTGCTTAATTAATTGGGCATTTAGGGCCATATATTTATTATTTAATTGAACTTCATACTCCCTTGATTCTTCAACTGCAATTTCACGGGTAATCGAGGATGCCTTAATTTTAGAAGATTGACCAAAAAACAACAATGGGATTTTAAGACCCAGATAATAGCCATATAAATTTTGATTCAGATTGCTGTTCGATCCCAGAAAATAACTCAAACTCAGATCGGGTAATAGAAGTTGTTTTTCATATTTACGTTGATTATCAAAAAGACTTACTCTATTAGAATAATATTCTAATTCTATACTGTTATCCAAATCTACAGGACTTAATATAACTTTCTTTTGTGTGGCCATTCCAATTTTAATGCTGTCCTCAACCTGGACCATTTTAATTAAGTTTCCATAAGCCAAGACTACATCTTGTTCTGCCTCTTCTAATTTAATTTGTATTTGTTTTTGTCTTGACTGAGAGGTTATTTTTTCCAGGTAATTGGTTTCTCCAAGTTCAAAGCGACGTTCAGCAATGGTCGCAAAATTTCTAAACAGACTATCTATTTGTTTATAAATAAATTCCTTCTCTTTAGCATATTGATAGTCATAAAATCTGGATGTGACTTCCTTTTTCAAAATTTTCTTTTGGATTTCAAAAGCGCTGGATTGTAAATTATAACCAGCCTTATTTACTTTCTTTTTCGAGAAATAAACTGTTGGGAAAAGAAAATCCTGCTGAACCCCAAAAACATTTAAGGGTTCATTATTGATGGCCAGGTTATTTTGATCATATTCATAATAAATCCGAGTCTTGTCAAAGCTGAAAGCACTGGATATCATTGCATCAGACTGGTTAACCTTTAATGAATCTGCTTTAAGGCCTGCGTTGTTTTCCAGTGCAATTTCCATTAATCCGCCAAGGCTTAAACCACTTTCTTGTGCACTTAAAACAGGTGTAAAAAGGATTGCAGCGATAAGAAGAGCATTAGAATTATTCTTTTTTAGAAGCCTTTTTAGTATAAGTTTTCCTGGTTTACTAAATATGCTATATAATACCGGGAGCACAATTAGTGTCAAAAGGGTGGCACTTACCAGTCCGCCTATAACAACGGTTGCTAAAGGACGCTGTACTTCAGCGCCGACATTTGTGGATATTGCCATTGGCAAGAACCCTAATGCGGCTGCAGATGCAGTTAGTAATACAGCCCTTAACCGGTCTTTTGTGCCCTGAATAATTAGCGCTTCCATGCTTTCAAATTTTTCTAGTTTTAATTCTTTAAGATGTTCTATTAATACAATACCATTAAGAACAGCAATACCAAAAAGGGCAATAAAACCTACTCCTGCAGAAATACTAAAGTGAAGGTCTCTTATCCATAATAACAATACTCCTCCAACAGATGCCAGGGGAATTGCCGTAAAAATTATTAAGGTTTCTTTAATGGATTTAAAAGCCAGATAAAGCAAGATAAAAATTAATGCCAGAGCAATAGGTACCGCCACCAGTAATCTTGATTTCGCGCTTTGCAGATTTTCAAATTGCCCGCCATAACTTATGGTATATCCGGCAGGCAGCGTTATGTGGTCATTTAATAAGTTTTGGACATCATCTACCACCGACTGCAAATCGCGGTTACGGACATTAATGCCTACCACGATTCTCCTTTTGGTGTCATCCCTCGATATTTTGGCAGCTCCTTTTTGATAGGAGATATCAGCAAGCTCACTCAGGGGAATCTTACCATTGGAAGGGAGATCAACAAATAAATTCTTAAGATTGTCAATATCCTGTCTGTTATCGTTTGTGAGGCGAACCACTAAATCAAACCGCTTTTCGCCTTCGTAAACACTACCCACTTTTTTCCCGGCAAATCCCATGGCAATCATATCATTCAGTTCCTTGATATTCAGGCCATAACGTGCAATTTTTTCACGTTTGTATCTGACGTTCATTTGAGGAAGGCCAACAATTTTTTCGACAGTTATATCAGCAGCCCCGTTCACATTTTCAATTAATGATTTTATTTGATTGCCTATTTTGCTGAGAATTTCCAAATCTTCACCAAAGATTTTTATGGCAATATCTGCCTTAACACCTGTTATTAATTCATTAAATCTCATTTCAATAGGTTGCGTAAATTCTACTTCTATGCCGGGAAGTATAGCAAGGGCCTCTTTGAATTTATTGGCCAGTTCATCTTTCGAATCAGCCGATACCCATTCTTTTTTTGAATTTAAAATTATAATGACATCACTTTCTTCCATAGACATTGGGTCGGTAGGAACTTCTGCTGCACCTATCCGAGTAACTACCTGCTTAACTTCTGGAAAGTTATTTAGTAAAATTTGCTCTATCTTGGTTGTCGTTTCTACTGTTTTACTGAGTGATGTCCCGGTTTTTAAAACAGGTTGTATTACAAAATCACCCTCATCTAATGTTGGTACAAACTCGCCGCCCAGAGATATAAAAAGTGGTATTGTTAAAAATAAGACTAAGGCCGCAAGACTTAACACCATTTTTTTGTGCCTAAACCCCCACTGGATTACCGGATCAAAAGATTTATTGAGCCATTGCATTAATTGAAATGAAATGTTCTTTTTAGAAGTATCGGATGGCTTTAGAAACAAGGAAGCCATTACCGGAACATAAGTGAAACACAAGATCATTGCGCCAATAAGAGCGAAACTAAATGTTAATGCCATAGGCCGGAACATTTTACCTTCAACTCCGCTTAGTGAAAGAATGGGTATGAAAACAATCAGGATTATTAACTGCCCAAAAATGGCGGAGTTCATCATTTTAGAGGCCCCTTGGTAAGTTATTTTATCTGTGAATTTTAATTTTTCAGAACGAGACAATTTACTCATCTCATCGCGTTTTCCGGTGATTTGAAATGCAATGAATTCAACTATAATTACAGCCCCATCTATAATTATTCCAAAGTCGATGGCGCCTAAGCTCATCAAATTTGCGTCAACATTAAAAAGGTACATCATAAAAATAGCAAAAAGTAAACTGAGCGGAATTACGGAGGCTACCACTAAACCTGAACGTAAATTGCCCAATAGCAGAACCACAACAAAAATTACGATCAGACAGCCAAAAATCAAATTTTCAGTCACCGTAAAAGTTGTTTTATTTATAAGCTCACTTCTATCCAGGAAGGCGTTGATTTGTACCCCTTCAGGTAATGTTTTTGAGATTGAAGAAACTCGTTCTTTAACGGCATCAATAACCTGTTTGGAGTTTGCACCTTTAAGCATCATTACCTGCCCCAAAACCTTTTCACCCTCACCATTGGCTGTGATAGCTCCAAAACGTGTGGCACTTCCGAAACCCACTTTAGCCACATCTTTTATATAGATTGGGATTGAATTCTCATTTTTTACTACAATATTTTCAATGTCTTCCAAAGAAGTGGCTAAGCCTTCGCCACGAATAAAATAGGCCTGATTTACTTTTTCAATATAACCACCACCTGTAACACTATTGTTCAATTCCAGGGCATTTATGACCTCTTTTGCAGTGATTTTCATCGCGTTTAGTTTTTCCGTACTAATTGCAACTTCATATTGTTTTAAAAATCCTCCCCAGGTATTAACTTCAACAACCCCAGGAATACCTGAGAGTTGTCTTTTTACCACCCAATCCTGAATAGTTCTTAAGTCTGCAGTCGAATATTTTATTTTATATCCCGGTTTTACATCAAGGATATACTGATAGATTTCTCCTAGTCCCGTAGTAATAGGACCCATTTCCGGGCTACCGAAACCTTCAGGGATTTTCTCCGAGGCTGCTTTAATCTTTTCGGCAATTAACTGACGGGGCAGATATGTTCCCATTTTATCTTCAAAGACAATGGTCACAACCGATAACCCAAATTTAGAAATAGACCTGATTTCCAGAACACCGGGTAAATTCGCCATTTCAAGCTCAACAGGATAGGTAATAAACTGCTCCATATCCTGGGTAGATAGACTTCTCGAAGTGGTAATTACCTGAACCTGATTATTAGTAACATCCGGAACAGCACCAATAGATAACTGGGTTAGGGAATACAGCCCAAATCCAATTAAAATTAGGGTGAATAAGAGGATAATAAACTTCTTCTTAATACTGAATTCTATAATACGTGATAACATAATCCATGGAATAATAATTGATAATCATGCATAATTAGTAATGAAAATTATGCTTATGAAAAAAGTAAACCAAAATGAATTATACTGCGCGGGGGGGTTGGAAAGGGCCTTCTTGCTCGCAATTAGAATATGAGGCCTGATAAAAGAAATTTGCTATTGAAGCTGCCCTATCGTCAACAGGATTAATTTGATAAGTTTGCAAATCCTTTATCATAAAAGCAGAAAGCAAGGTCATATGGGGTTGGTGCTGAAATGGCAATTCTTCGTGTTCTTGTTTTTCTTCCTGATGTTTTTTATTGTGATCTGCTTCAAGCTCTCCATAATGCTTGGAGATAAAGACAAGCAAATTATCGCCATATTTCTCGGAATGAAATTTAGCATGCTCTATTAATTCACTAAGATCAATAAGATCGCTGATGCAAATATTAAAACTTTGTATCAGAATAAGGAAAGAAGCCGTTATGGAAACTAGTTTTACCATGATAATCGTTAAGTAAAGATACAATAATCTATTATATTCTAATTAATCATCATCATCCTTCCTTTCTTCAATGATTTCATAGGGAATGGTATCTATTATATAACTCAAAGCTTTAATTCTTGCATCAGTTTTTCTGTCGGCATCTATAATTACCCATGGAGATTCTTTTAAATCAGTATGATCAAACATTTTTACCTTAAAAGCGGTGTATTCGTCCCACAGTTCCTGGGCTTTTTGATCTACTGCTGTCATTTTCCACCTTTTTAACGGATTGGATTTAATTTCCTTAAACCTGAAGGCTTGTTGTTCTTTAGTAATTGAAAAATAGAATTTTATTAAATATGTATCTGAATCCATTATCATTCTTTCAAAACTATTTACCTGATTCATAAAACTTTGGTACTGCGGTTTTGTACAAAAACCATTCACCGGTTCAACAACTGCCCGGTTATACCAGCTTCGATCGAAAAAGACCATTTCACCTGGTTTTGGAAGTTTATTTACATAGCGCTGAAAATACCATTGCCCTCTTTCTTCAACAGTTGGTTTTGGCAAGGCAACAATCCTGTATTGCCTGGGATTAATATATGCGGTGATCCTTCTTATGGCTCCTCCCTTGCCAGCAGCATCACGGCCTTCAAAAAGCACAACTATTTTCTTATTTTTTGCTATTACCCAATTTTGAAGTTTAATGAGTTCGGTCTGGAGCTCTTTAATTTTCAGCTCGTGCCTGGTTAAGCGTAAAGCCTTTTCAATATTTGTCTTTTTTTCTGATAATAGACTTTTCAATCCAATTGAAGAGTTAAGTAAAGAAAGGTCATCTTCACTAAGTTGAATGTGTTTTGTATCCTTAGTAGTCATTTGCTATATATCAATTTGTTCAATATGCCTGTAATACCTGAGAATTATGTTAGGATCTGGCAATATGCTTGTTTTGTGTTTCGTTTTTCTGGTATAATCAAATTTAGAAAGCACATAACGAATACTCTCAAGACGGGCAGTTTTTTTGTTATTGGCTTTCACTATAATCCAAGGGCTGAAAGTGGTATGCGTTTTGGAGAACATATGTTCTTTATAATAGCTGTATTTATCCCACAAGGCCTGTCCTTTTTGATCCACCGGACTAAATTTCCATTTTTTTAAGGGATTTAATAACCGACTTTCAATTCGCTTTTTTTGTTCTTTTTTAGAAATAGAAAACCAAAATTTTATAAGCAGAATACCATCTTCATAGAGCATATGTTCAAAGCCTGGAACCTGGACCATAAATTGATTATAATCATGCTTATCGCAAAAACCCATTACGGGTTCAACCACTGCTCTGTTGTACCAACTCCTGTCAAAAAAAACAATCTCTCCGGGATTTGGAAGTTCTTTAATATATCTCCTAAAATACCATTGACCCCGTTCTACGTTGGAAGGTTTAGAAAGCGCTACAACTCTCATTGATCTTGGATTAAGGTGTTCGGTAAAACGTTTAATGGCACCTCCTTTACCTGCTGCGTCCCTGCCTTCAAAAATTATAGCGACCCTTAGTTTTCTTTTAATTACCCACCGCTGTAAGTTTACTAATTCTATCTGTAAAAGTCTCAGTTCTTCTTCATACCTAAGTGTATAAAGAACCTTGGAAATGTCCAGGTCCTTTTGCTCAGCTACAGAAATCAAATCCTTTCTCTTCTTAACGCTTGTTAGATCTTCCGGTAAAAACATTTGGTATGAGTATTAAGTAAAGGAATTAATAAAATAAAGGGTTGGTTGCCTCTTAAAATTTGGACGTAACTATAAAGATACTAATTTTGACCTACAATTTTATCACTTTTTAGACTGTTTTTCTTGCAGATTAAATCCAGAAGCAAATGGAAACTTTTATATTGCTTTACCACATGTTAATGTTTAAGTTTAACACTTATTTCAAATTCCTTTACCATGATTCACAAGAATTTTTTTTATGTCATTATTTTATTATTAATAGGTTACCAGGCTTATACACAAAAACAAAAATTCAGTTACCTGGATGTATTTAAGCTTGAATATATTACTGAACCCCAAATTGCACCGGATGGTTCCATGATAATCTATAGAAGGATGGGTTTTGACATTATGAAAGATAAGTCTGATGGCAACATTTGGATGATTAATTCCGATGGCTCGGGACATCAGAAGCTTACGACACTTGATGCCAGCGAAAAAAGTCCACGATGGTCTCCAAGCGGAGATAGGATTGCATTTATTAGCACAACCAGTGAAGGTTCTGAAATTTATATGTATTGGCTGGATACAGGTAAGTTGGCAAAAATCAGCCAACTTCCATTTAGCCCAAGCGCATTAACATGGTCACCCAAAGGCGACCAATTGGCATTTTCTATGAATGTTGAAAAAGAACCTCCGGTAATTGCAAAAATCCCTACCAAACCTGAGGGTGCAAATTGGGCTGAGAAACCAAGAATTACAGATCGGTTATATCATGAGGCAGATGGGCGGGGTTATATAAAACCAGGCTTTAATCACATCTTTGTAATTCCGGCTCAAGGCGGGGCAACCCGCCAGGTGACTGCGGATGATTACCACCATAGAGGAAGGCTTTCATGGTCTGCGGATGGGGATAAAATATTTTTCTCGGGAAACAGAACTGAGAACTGGGAATATGATTTTCGGAACAGTGAGATTTATGAGGTTGAGGTTGCAACCGGTATTATAAAGGTATTGACAGAAAGAAATGGGCCGGATAGTGACCCCATTGTTTCACCAAGTGGGAAGTATATCGCCTATTTAGGCTATCAGGATAAAGTACAAACATATCAGGTAGAACAATTACATATCATGAAAACTGATGGCTCAGAGAATAGGGTTTTATCTAAAGATCTGGATAGGAGTATTAAAAGTATGATTTGGGACTCAAAGAATACGGGACTCTATGTTTCATATGATGATAAAGGAAACACCAAAGTTGGTTTTATTTCCTTGGACGGGAAAGTCACAAATCTGGCAGATAACCTCGGAGGCACTTCTATTGGCCGACCTTATTCTGGTGGATCCTTTAGCGTTTCCAGGGATGGAACCATCGCCTATACACAAAGCAGACCTGATTACCCGGCTGAGCTGGCGGTAATGAATGCGAAGTCTAAAAGAACAACTAAGATTACTGCTCTTAATAAGGCACTTTTTGACTATAGGACGTTGGGTAAAGTAGAGGAAGTTTGGTATAAATCGTCCGTAGATCAAAGACAACTTCAGGGTTGGGTGGTGTATCCCCCAGAATATGATAGTAACAAAAAATATCCATTCCTGGTTGAAAATCATGGCGGGCCAGTTCTAAATTATGGAGACAGGTTTTCTGCCGAAATGCAACTTTATGCAGCCGCAGGGTATATTGTTTTTTATCCTAATGCCAGGGGAAGTACAAGTTATGGAGAAGAATTTGGTAATCTTCTATACAATAATTATCCCGGAGAGGATTACAATGATGTCATGGATGGAGTTGATTTTTGTATAAAAAAGGGAATTGCCCATGAAGATCAACTATATGTTACAGGGGGAAGTGCAGGGGGTATAATGACTGCATGGATAATTGGTAAGAACAACAGATTTAAAGCTGCCGTGGTTGCCAAACCGGTAATGAACTGGATAAGCAAAACCCTGGTTGCGGATAATTATTTTGGTTACGCCAATTCACGCTATCCTGGTCAGCCCTGGGAAAATTTTGAAGGTTATTGGAAATTTTCTCCTTTGTCTCTCGTTGGTAATATAGAAACCCCAACCATGGTAATGGTAGGAATGGAAGATTTAAGAACACCTCCCAGTGAGGCTAAACAGCTCTATCACGCCTTAAAATTAAGGAAAATTGAAACCGTGTTGGTGGAGATCCCGGGCGCGAGTCATGGTATTGCAAGCAAACCAAGCAATTTAATTACAAAAATTGCTAATACCCTGGCCTGGTTTGAGAAATACCGCAAACTGAATGAAAATTAATAAGCAATGAAAGGGAAAAAAAGGTATTGGTTTTGGAATTTACTCATAATTCTGACGATCATTGTCTGTACATTTAGCTTTTTAGCACACTATAAAAATTGGATTTGGAAAGAAGCAGATAGAATCCAGATTTTATCTGGTGTGTATTATATGGAATTGCCATTTAATACCATGAATGAAGTATCTATGGTAAGCAAAATTCCATCTTTGGATCGTAAAAACGGATTTTCGGCCTGGGAAAAGGAAAAAGGAATCTTTAAAGATTCGCTTAATGAAGAAAAACTGGTTTATGTTTATGTAGACAACCTAGATCTGCAGAAGATAAGATTAACATACAATGATTCCCTTCTGCTTTTTATCAATTTGTCTGATTCTGTTAAAACAAAAGAACTATATCTTTACCTTGGAGAAAAAATAGCTTCTCAACAGACGCAATTAAATCAATAAAAAAGAGTTAACTACAACAAATTACTTATTTTATTCTTATGAAATTACTTATCCTAAATCTACTGCTTTTTCCTTTGATGATGTTTTCCCAGAATAAACTTTCGGTAGATGTGACAGGCGTTAAAAGCGATAACGGCAGTGTACTTGTTGCAGTTTACAACAGTTCTGATAGTTTTTTGGATTCAGATAAAATGTTTTCCGGAGGCAGCAGTAAGGCGCAATTAGGGAGTACATGGGTAATAATAGATGATTTACCTGATGGGGAGTATGCACTGGCAATTTTTCATGATGAAGACGGTGATGACGAATTAGATACGAACTGGATTGGAATCCCGAAAGAACCTATTTGTTTTTCCATTGGTAAAATGAAAACATTCGGACCTCCAAAATACAGTGAATGCTCATTTAAAGTTGAGGGGGATAAGGAAATCCAGGTTTCTCTTTAAGAAAATTTACTTCATATTATATATTATTCAAATAAGTAGGCCACTTTAGTTCTATTTAAATTATCCCATATAGTTATAGGCAGCAATAGGAATTCATAAAGTAACTTGGTATTTTCAAAAGCTGGTTGACTGAACCTTCAGGAAGATTTTTTAATATAACACTTCACATATTATTATTCAGGGGAAATTAAAATTTTGTTAATTTTTTTTGAAACGATTGTTTCAATATATATTTGCTTTAAAATTAGAAGGTAATGCCGCGATTGGAAGAATTTAACCGGCAGTATGCAGTTCGTCGGGCTATGGATGTGTTTTGGGAAAAGGGCTATAATGGCACTTCAATGCAGGATCTGGTTGACGCCACCGGTCTTAACAGATCTAGCATATACAATTCCTTTGGTTCCAAACTAAAATTGTATAAGACTACTTTGCAGTTTTATCAAAAACAGAGTGGTGGTATATTTCAAAAAGCGCTCTTAAATGCAAGGGATCCTTTAGAGGCTATCCGCTTGATATTTGAATCTTTTTTACCACAAATGCTCGGTAAGAAAGGAGATATGGGATGTTATGCCATGAATTGCAAATCTGAAATGAGCAACCGGGAAGGGGATGTAAGAAAATGGCTTTTGGCTAATCAGGAAAATACATTAGACATTTTTAGCGAACTAATTAAAGAAGGACAGGAGCAAGGCATAATTAATACCAAAGAAGTAAGTACAACCTATGCCCATTTTATATTTAACGCCTTTCAGGGCTTTAGAATGACCGGGATTTTGATAAAGGACAGAAAAGTTTTAGAAAAAATAATTGATAATACACTTAAAGTAATAGAGTAAATTTTTTTAACCATTTCTGGAATAAACATTTCAGAATATTAATATTTAATTATGAATAGATTTAAGGATAAAGTAGTGGTAATATCCGGAGGAAATTCCGGAATAGGTTTGGAAACAGTAAAGAGCTTTCTAAAAGAAGGTGCCAAAGTAGTATTTTCAGGAAGAAGACAGGAGGCTTTAAAAGAGGCTTCTGCATCCCTAACGGGCGACTTCAAAGCTGTTTTAGCCGATCAGTCCAGAATAGATGATAATAAAAGGCTGATAGAAGAAGCAGTTAAAGCCTATGGTAAAATTGATGTCCTTTTTGTAAATGCCGGGGTGGCTTATTTTACACCCGCCGATTCTATTGATGAATCTCATTTTGATTCACAATTTGATATTAACATAAAAGGTCCGGCCTTTCTTGTAAAGAATGCCATTCCTAATTTGAATGATGGAGGCGCCATAATCTTTAACACTTCTATAGTGCATTTAAAAGGTTTTGATGGGGCTGCCGTTTACAGTGCCACCAAAGGAGCTTTAAGAGCTTATGCCAGAGTATTAACTACAGAATTGGCTCCTCGCCAAATTCGGGTTAACTCTGTAGCACCAGGACCAATTGCCACGCCTATCTATAATAAAATGGGAATGCCAGAGGAAGCAGTATCGCAAATGGGGCAGGGGTTTGCCGCATCTAGCCCTTTAAAGCGCTTCGGAGAATCACAGGAAATTGCAAATGCAGTCCTCTTCCTTGCCTCGGATGATGCCAGCTATGTAAATGGCATAGAGCTTGCGGTTGACGGAGGTATGAGTCAGATTTAAAATTCAAAGCTAAAACTTTGACCCATCAGTATTTTGCTGATGGGTTTTTTGTTGGCAGGAAGTTGAGGCATTCCCGGACTATCTGTATATTTAAGAATTATATGGAGACTATTCTAATCGTTCAATTAACAGGTGCTTTATTTGGATTACTCGCGGTGGTGTTTGGTGCTTTTGGCGCACATGCTTTAAAGAAATCCCTCTCAGAAGCCCAGCTTAAAAGTTTTGAGACAGGCGTAAAGTACCAGATGTACCATGCCCTTCTTTTGCTTATTCTGGGATTCAACCTGGGTTTTAGTACAGTTTTGGAGAAAAATATGGCTTACTGCATAATTTTAGGTACTTTTCTTTTTTCTTTTAGCATTTATGGGCTGTCAATCACGGCTTCAAAAGGGAAATCCTTAAAATTTTTAGGGCCTATTACTCCTTTGGGGGGATTACTTTTGATATTAGGTTGGGGATTGCTTTTTTATTCTTTTATTGCAAATATGGTTTAATCTTAATGGCATCCGCAATTACCCTCTTCACATGCACCTTTATTCGCTTTTTTGGAAGAAAATAAACGCTTAGGCAGGAAGTACTTTTTGGCTATATAAAATATGGCAACAGCTAAAGTCAGATAAACCAATATGGGTTGTAGTACACTCATTTTATTTCAAAACCTGATAGGCGATTAAAGCTACAATATACGCAAAAACGCTCATAAATACTAATTGGGCCATAGGCCATCGCCAGCTATTGGTCTCGCGTTTTACTATAGCCAGCGTACTCATACACTGCATAGCAAAAGCATAAAACAGGAGCAATGAAATTCCCGAGGCCAGATCAAATAGAGGCTTTTTGGTAGTGGGATTTATTTCTGAGGCCATCCTGTGCTTAATGGTATCCTCCTCGTCGTTGCCAACACTATAGATAGTGGCTAATGTTCCGACAAAAACTTCCCGTGCAGCAAAAGAAGTCAGAACCGCAATCCCAATCTTCCAGTCGTACCCTAAAGGAGCCACTGCAGGTTCGAGTGCTTTACCAATAATCCCTATATAAGAATTTTCAAGTTTGTAGCCTGCAATTTCTTGTTTACGTGCTTTTTGAAAAAGAATTAGCTCCTTTTGACTTAATGAATCACTTATTGCGTTATTATTAATTTGATTTAAACTATCCTTTAAAAACGCTTCATATTCGCCCAATTCATTTTGAATGTTGGTAGTATTGTACCTGGTTAAACCTTCGGTTTCAATTCTCTCATTAATTATTTCATCAGCGTTCCTAAAGTTAGAGGAATAACCATTAGAACCTAGAAACCATAATATAATTGAAATAGCGAGGATTATTTTACCGGCACCATACACAAAACTTTTTGTCTTTTCCACCACCGTATACGCTACATTTTTTAGAAGAGGCAACTTATAACTTGGCATTTCTACCATAAAAAATGTCCTGCTTTTTATATTCAGAACCTTGTTAAGAATCATTGCCGATATAATTGCTGCTCCAAACCCAATTAAGTATAACAAAGTAAGTGTAAGCGCCTGGTAACTCAGGCCTATAATTCTACCTTCGGGAATAACAAGGGCAATAATGATGAGGTAAACCGGGAGTCTTGCAGAACAGGTAACAAAAGGAGTTACTAAAATTGTAATAAGTCGCTCCTTCCAATTTTCAATATTACGAGTAGCCATCACGGCGGGAATAGCACAAGCGGTTCCGGAAATTAATGGAACCACACTTTTACCACTTAGGCCGAATGGCCTCATTATACGATCCATTAAAAAGACCACCCTGCTCATATATCCGGACTCCTCCAATAGAGCAATAAATAAAAATAAAAAGGCGATCTGAGGAATAAATATTACTATTCCACCAATACCGGCAAGTATGCCCTCGGCTAAAAGATTAGTAAACATTCCCGACGGCATGGTAGCTTTTATCCAATTACTTGCAGCGGCAAACTGCTCATCAATAAAATCCATTGGAATACTACTCCAGTCATAAATGGCTTGAAAAATGGTCAATAAAATAATCAGGAAAATTAAGTAACCAAATACTTTATGCGTTAAAACCCTGTCTACAGTAGCTCTGAATCCTTTTGCGGCGTTCCTGTCTACTTTATAGGTCTCTTTTAATACGCCGTTTATAAATTGATACCGGAGAATGGTCTCTTTCTGCTGTAGTCTTTTTAATTCTGCCTTGGTCTTAGTCTCAAATGAAGAAGTATCTTTTACAGCCTTTTTCTCAATAGGCATAAAATTGACATCCTGTGTAATTACAAGCCATAATTTATAGAGATCTTCATTGGGAAATGTCTGCTGCAATCTTTCAAAATATTCGGGTGCTATTACCGTGGCATCTACATTCGGTTTAACAGACAAATTTTTATAATCGCCAATTAATTGGCGAATTCGCTCTATCCCGGTGCCCTGCCTTGTACTTACCAGAGCTATTTTGGTATTTAATTTTTCTTCAAGAAGGGATACGTTTAGGGTAATTCCCTTTTTAGGCATCCTGTCCGACATATTGATGACCAAAATTGCAGGGATTTTTAAGTCCTTTATTTGGGTAAAAACAAGCAGATTTCTCTTTAAATTTTCAACATCACTAATAACTACGGCTACGTCTGGGAAATCCTTATCGTTCTTGTTGAGAAGTAATTCTACAACTACACTTTCGTCCAGGGAAGTAGTATTTAGACTATAGGTACCCGGAAGGTCCAGAATATGAGCTTTAACACCTCTGGGCAATTTGCAGACCCCTTCCTTCTTCTCAACAGTTATCCCCGGGTAATTACCCACTTTTTGATTCAGACCCGTTAACTGGTTAAAAACAGAGGTCTTTCCGGTATTCGGGTTGCCGATAAGTGCTACATTAATATTTTTACTCATAATGTGGCTTTATCTTCTATGAGATCCAATTCTATTTGAAGGGCAACGGATCTTCTGATGGCGATATGAGAACCATTAACATTTATGTATATAGGATCCTTTAAAGGAGCTATTTGAATCAATTCTACTTCATTACCCGGAAGACACCCTAATTCCAATAATTTAATAGGCAGCATTCCTTTGGTAAATTCTTTAATAATTCCCCTTTCACCTCGCTTTAAATGTGCAACGGTTGTAATCAATTTTTATTTAGATTGATTTTAAGTAAGGACAAAAATAATGGAAAAAGATGAGGTATTAGGGCAAATATTAAAAAAAGAAGAACATGAAAATTCTACAAATAAGAAGATTGGTTTTAGGGGAACTTGACACCTTAATTAAGGTAAGACATTTTTAAAACCTCCAGATCCTGCAGTAATTTTTCCATTTCCTCTTTGTTGGTACCATCATAAGTACCTCTTATTCTACTTTCTTTATCGATCAATATGAAGTTTTCAGTATGTATCATATCAAAAGGACCACCATCGCCATCAGTTTTTGCTGCCAAATAAGATTTTCTCGCCAGCTCATAAATATGTTTTTTATCTCCTGTAACCAAGTTCCACTTTTTGTCTATAACCCCTTTTTCTAAAGCGTATTTTTTGAGTTGTGCAACAGAATCTATATCCGGTGTAACCGAATGTGATAACAACAACACATCCTTGTCATTCGTAATCTGTGACTGTAAATAGGTCATATTTTCGGTCATTATTGGGCATATCGTGAGGCAGGTGGTAAAGAAGAAGTCGGCCACATAGATTTTATCTCTATAGAAATCCTGGGTAATGGTCTCTCCGTTTTGGTTAGTAAGTGAAAAGTCGGCAATGGTATGGTAATTTTTAACATGAACCAGGGTACTATCTACCAATTCGGAATTAAAATCTGCAGGTTGATAAATAGGGAGTACATTTTTAGGTTGCAGCGCATCGTAAAACAAATAAATGATTATCATAGAAAGCAAAAGGAGTACGATTCCAAAAAATTTGTATTTGCTAAAGAAAGAAAGCATTCGTAGTTTTTTGCAAAGGTACAGCAGCAAATGCTAGCATTCAATAACTTTGAAAGCGGTTTGCTGCTAAAACTTTCTTAAATATCTGCACGGGACCATAGTTTCTTTTTATAAGACTTTCTAAAAGTGTACTTTTGTGCGTTTTACTTATAAAATCTATAGATGAGTCCTATACTTATAAAGACCATACAATTTTTTCTGAGTCTTTCACTTTTAATCGTCCTTCATGAGTTAGGACATTTTATACCCGCTAAAATATTTAAGACTCGGGTTGAAAAATTTTATCTGTTTTTTGATATTAAATTTTCTCTTTTTAAAAAGAAAATAGGTGAAACAGTTTATGGGATCGGATGGCTACCATTAGGAGGTTATGTTAAGATAGCCGGCATGATTGATGAGAGCATGGACACGGCCCAAATGGCTGAAGAACCTAAGGCCTGGGAATTTAGATCCAAGCCGGCATGGCAGCGACTCATTATTATGCTTGGCGGTGTAACGGTAAACTTTATTCTGGCTGTGATCATCTATATTGGAATGGCTTATTCTTATGGAGACCAGTTCATACCCATGAATAGTTTAAAGGATGGCATATGGGTTACGGAAAAAAATATTGGCGATGAACTAGGAGTACAAACAGGGGATCAGATTGTAGCTATTGACGGGGAGGAAGTTGAAAACTTTGATAGTTTACTGGGTGAAATTATAAATGGGAATACGATCACCATTAACCGAGATGGAAATACTATTGAAAAAGAGATTCCTGTAGATTTTATAGCTACACTCTTAGAGGACGAGGATAAAATACGATTTATAAGTCCCAGGCTTCCTTTTATTGTAGGTGGCATCCCTGATGAATCTGCAAATAAAGATTCTGGATTACAAGTAAAGGACCAGATAATAGGTATTGGCGATCAAAGAATAGCCTATTTTGATGAAGCCAAACCTGTCATAGAACGCTACACAGGTCAAAAAGTAGATCTTATAGTTAGTCGGGATGGCATTGAAGAACAGATACCGGTTGTAATTAGTGACTCGGCCACTATTGGAGTTACTTGGGGGGGGATAAGCTTTGACCAGATGGAGAAGATGGGCTATTTAAGGTTGGAGACTAAGAAATATACTTTTTCAGAATCTATCCCGGCAGGGATCGATAAGGGGGTAACTACACTTATGAGCTATGTAAAACAGCTTAAGAAAATATTTAATCCGGAAACAGGGGCCTATAAGGGCGTAGGAGGTTTTGCCGCTATAGGAAGTTTGTTTCCTGATACCTGGAACTGGCCCGCATTTTGGTCAACCACGGCATTGATATCCATCATCCTGGCCTTTATGAATATTTTACCTATCCCCGCATTGGACGGGGGACATGTTACCTTTTTATTGTATGAGATGGTAACAGGCAGAAAGCCCAGCGATAAGTTTTTGGAGTATGCACAGATGATAGGGTTCTTTCTTTTAATTGCATTATTGTTATTTGCCAACGGCAATGATATTTATAAATGGCTTTCTAAGTAGAAAACCGTTTTTTTATGTTGGGCTATTTGAAAGAAACTATTATATTTGCATCCCGAAAAACGGGGAACCTTCCTCCTTAGCTCATCCCGATAGTTATCGGGAGGTTAGAGTCTCGGGGATAAGTTCTTAATAATTGTGAATACATATTCCTCCTTAGCTCAGTTGGTTAGAGCATCTGACTGTTAATCAGAGGGTCCTTGGTTCGAGTCCAAGAGGGGGAGCATTAATTATCAAGGGGTTACAGAAATGTAACCCTTTTTTATTTGCACAAAATCTACACAAAAATGCTTAATTAGTGTTGATTTATTAGAAGAATCAATCAGTTAATTAATCCTTAATAGGTAACCTCCTAATGGTAAATTATTGGAGCAAAGAGTATTTATGTA
>CAZHWD010000241.1:0-67344 GCA_964536335.1 uncultured Eudoraea sp.
CTTTTGCTTGTTGTTCTATAGATGCCATATTACTTACGCTTTAGCTTTTAGTCTTGTTCTTCTTTTTTCCGCCCATTCAATGGCATGTTTATCCAATTTAACGGTCAGGAAACGCATAATACGCTCATCTCTTCTGAATTCCTGTTCATAGGGTGTAATTACCTCTCCTGGAGCGGTAAATTCAAATAAGTGATAAAAACCACTCTTTTTGTTCTGAATTGGATAGGCTAATTTCTTGAGCCCCCAATTTTCTTTAGCGACCATTTTGGCCGCATTTTTCTTTAAGAAATCCTCAAATTTCTTTACTGTTTCCTCTATCTGAGTATCTGATAGAACGGGATTTAAAATGAAAACAGTTTCGTAATTGTTCATATTGTTTTATGTTTTTTAGGAGCGCAAAAGTAATAATTATTAGTTCTAATTACAAGAAATTCAAAAAATCTTCGTTATAGGTATCAAGAATCATAGAAATTAAACTTAACCTAATTTAACCTAACATGTATAATCGTTTACCATTTACACGGAATTATTAACAATGTTTACAACTTTTATTGCAGTTAAACTTGTTTTTTCGGTACTTTGTCGATGATTTAACCCCACAAATCAACCCCTTTATGAAACTAAGAAGTATTGTTGTTGATGATTCGTCTATGCAACGTATGGCAGTTGCAAAATTAGTTAACAATCATCCCAACCTAGCCCTAGTCGCTGACTACAGTAATGCTATTGAAGCCAAAAACGGCATCAAGAATAATGAAATCGATTTGATTTTTCTTGATGTAGAAATGCCTATTATTAGTGGTTTTGATTTATTGGAGTCCTTAGAAAACAGACCACAAGTAATTTTAATTACGGGTAAACCGGATTATGCCTTAAAAGCATTTGATTATGACGTAACAGATTATCTCCATAAACCTATTACAATGGCACGTTTTGATGCTTCTGTTAAAAGAGCAGTGGCCAAGTATGAGCAATTGAATAAGGTAAATGAAGATGAAGAACATATATTTGTTAAGAGCAATCTTAAGAAAAGAAAGGTTATCCTGAATGAAATTAAGTGGATAGAGGCCTTAGGTGATTATATAAAATTGGTTACAGATGAGGCTAATATTGTTATTCTTTCGACAATGAAGGCTTTCGAAAAACAGTTGCCTGAAGACAAATTCTTGCGAATTCACAAGTCTTATATTGTAAATCTTGAAAAGATAGAGAAATTTAACAGTAAGAATGTTGAAGTAAGCGGCAGATCTATTCCATTGAGTAGAAACAAAAAAACAGAACTGGCACAAGCATTAAGTAATGTTTAATTACATATAATCTACATTATAGATTATACGAACACCTTTGAACTGAGAAATGGCATCAAAAGAATTTTGAATTCTTTTGATGTTTTTTTTTGTTTTTTGAAGAGGCACGCCTTTTGGAATCTTTATCAAAACATGTTTTAAGTATTGATTGCGTATACGGGCAACCGGAGGAAATTCCGGACCTAATACTTCAATTTCACTAGCATTATGCAGGGCTTTTCCAAACCAGGCAGAGGCTTCATTTAATTTGTTATACTCTTTGTGCTTAAAGCTAATTCTTATAATCCGGTTGACCGGAGGATATTTATACTGCTCCCTTTCATACAATTGTTCCTGAAACATTCCTTCAAAATTTCCTGTGGTAACCTGTTTGAGTATCTGATGGTAAGGGTTGAAGGTTTGAATTATTACTTTACCTCTTTTTTTCGTTCGGCCGGCTCTGCCAGCTACCTGAGTAAGTAATTGAAAGGTACGTTCATGTGCTCTGAAATCGGGGAAATTCAAGAGCGCATCTGCATTCATAATTCCCACAAGATTGACATTTCTAAAATCAAGACCTTTGGTAAGCATTTGGGTCCCTACCAATATGTCCATCTCCTGATTTTCAAAGGCATGAATAATTTTGGCATGTGCATGTTTACCCCTGGTAGAGTCCAGATCCATACGGCCCACTTTGGCGGATGGAAAAATCGTATTTAATTCCTGTTCCACCTGTTCTGTCCCAAAACCTTTGGTGTCCAATGTTTTGCTTCCACATGCCAGACAGTTATTTGGAACAGCTATATGATGTCCGCAATAATGGCATCTTAGTTGTTTTCTTTGCATGTGATACGTCAAACTCACATCGCAATTGGGACACTGTGGAGAATATCCACAAGTAGTGCATTCTAAAATTGGGGCATAACCCCGTCTGTTCTGAAACAAAATTACTTGCTCCCCCTGGTCTAGTGTTTCTGTAATTTCTTCGAACAGGCGTTCAGAAAAATGTCCCTTCATTCGTTTTTTCCGATGCTGTTCCTTGATATCTACTAATTCTATATCGGGCATTAAAACATTTCCAAACCTTCTGTCTATTTGTGCATATCCGTATTTAGCCGTTTGTGCATTGTTGAAACTCTCTATGCTTGGCGTTGCGGAACCCAACAGCACATTACAATTAAACAGGCCTCCGAGTACAATTGCGGCATCTCTGGCATGATAACGTGGCGCAGGATCATACTGTTTAAAAGAAGTTTCGTGTTCCTCATCAATTATTATCAGACCCAGATCTGCAAAAGGTAGAAATAAGGCAGAACGAGCGCCGATGATTAGCTGTGCTTTTGATTTTTTATCTAATACATTCTTCCAAACTTCCACTTTTTCCTGCATATTGTATTTCGAATGAAAAACGGAAATAGCGGAGCCAAAATATTCCTGTAACCTTGAAATGAGTTGTGTAGTAATCGCAATTTCCGGAACCAGATATAACGCCTGTTTTCCCTCGCTCAAACACTCTGCTATGAGTTGTACATATACCTCAGTCTTACCGGAAGAGGTAACCCCTTTAAGTAGCGTTACTTTATTCTTATTAAAGCTTTGTTTAATTGTATTTAGTGCCGTAACCTGGTATACATTCAATTCTTTAGGAGGCTCAAGCTCTCTACGGCCGCTAAATTCAACCCGATCTGTTTGGATGAAATATTCTTCCAGGACTTCTTTATTTATTAATGCACGTATTACGGCCCGGCTCGATCTACTTTCAATTTCTAATTCATTAAGCTTAATTGGCTTTTTTTTAGTCGCCTGAAGTTGAAATAATGAAAGTACAACCTGGCTTTGTTTAGGTGCTCTTGTGAGTGAACTCAACAATTTCTCCAGTTCAACCTCTGAATTATACCTCTCTCCCAGCCGAACATATCGTACCATTTTTGGTTTATACTGTTCATGAATTTCTTCCTTTAATATGATGGCATTAATATTAATAAGTCTGTTGAGAATAGGGAGAATATTCTTTTTCTCAACAATTTCCATAATATCATTAACACGAAGGATATCTTGGTATTTCAGGGCCTCATAGACCAGAAAATCATCATCTTTTAATTGATCTTCATCAATTATGGCATCTTTATTCGGTAAAATAAGTGTTTCACTTTCAAGCAAAAGTGCACTCGGAATTGCACTTCTGAAGACTTCACCTAAGGTGCACATATAATAATCCGCTATCCACTGCCAATGTTTCAATTGAATTGATGTCACAATAGGTTGTTCATCCAAAATATCATGAATGGCTTTAGCCTCATATATCAGGGGTGGCCTGTTATGAATTTCAACAACTAGAGCGGTATAAAGTTTGGTTTTTCCAAATGGCACCGCTACTCGCATTCCTAGTTTTAATTGCGATGCTTCGTATTCAGAAATGCGATATGTAAAATGCTTTTCCAAAGGAATTGGCAGTATGACATTTATAAAGATTTCCATTATTCTATACCATCTATTTTTTAACCCTTAACCAGGTTTGAGTTCTATAGAAAAATGCAAGGTAA
Source organism: uncultured Eudoraea sp. (assembly GCA_964536335.1). Lineage (GTDB taxonomy): Bacteria > Bacteroidota > Bacteroidia > Flavobacteriales > Flavobacteriaceae > Eudoraea. The sequence goes on from CAZHWD010000241.1 coordinate 3,830, forward strand.
CCGCGAACTTTCAGTTCGTTTGGGTTTTTAGGATTTAACCAAATTTTACATCTGTACTTTCTTCCATTTTCCGGATCAAGGATTTCCCCTCCACTATATTCATTCTTACCTTTATTTTCTAACCCGTCAATTATCAGCATTCCTACTATGGACTTATCCTTAAGTTCGCCCTCACATTTAATACATTTCGCATTTTCTTTCCCCTTTTCAAGAATCTTTTGAACTTTCCCATAAATGCGACCACCTTTTGTGTATATTTCAAGTATAGATTTAGGGTTTCCATTAATATCATCTAAGGTTTTCCAATCACCCAATATGCTTTGAGAATTTATCCCATGGGAGATCAAAAGGAATATTCCCAAAAGATATAATTTGATAAGCCTATACCTCATTACTGATGTTTTTTTCTAAGATAATTAAGAGTCGCATTCAGTTCAAAACCGAGTAGCAGTATAATAGAGTTCAGCCATATAAAAACCATTAGAATTAATAATCCGCCAAGAGCTCCATACAGTTCATTATATCTTGAAAATTTCTCAATATAAACTCCAAATAAAGAAGAAGTAAGACTAATCAATAAAGTAGTCATTAAAGCACCCGCAGAAAAGAACTTGCCTTGTTTACCTTCTCTAGTACCGAAATAGTATAATATTGCTGTAGTAAGATAAGTGAGCATGAAAAAAAACAAGGTTTTACCAAGCCGGGCCGCTACAATATCATATCCTCCGGTTTGGGCTGCCAATTCACTCAAATATCCCAGGATATAAAACTCAAAGTACACAAAGCCCACCGCACCTAAGATAATTAATACAGAAAGTAAAAATCCCATCATCATAGCGTATGCATATTGTCTAAAGAAATTACGGGTAAGTTCTATATGATAAGAATCTTCAAATCCCGCAAAAATGGCACTCACTCCATTTGCCATCAGAAAAATAGATAAGAAAAAAGTGGATGATAGCAATCCCCCATGCTGCTGATTTTTAATTTGACCATAAATATCCGTAAAGTAATCGCCAGTTGCTTCAGGTAAAAAGTACTCCAGAAAAAGAAGGAATTGGATATCAAAATTTTCATTACCAACACTCACATATGGAATTACAAAAGGTAACAGAGTAATTAAAAAAATTAACAGAGGAAAAAGCGCCAGAAATAAGTTAAAAGCAATGGCACTTGCTCTGGTTGAAAGAGCTCCCTGTATTATTCCAATGATATACATTTCAACAAGATCATATAAAGAAAGTCCCTCAAAAGCTTTAAGTCTAACTTTTTTCATCAGTTTTACCAGCAATCTTATTATTGGAATTTTATCTAATTTTGCTTCTATTTCTGCCGACATCTAAATTGCTTTAAGACTTAGGTCCTTGTTATATACTGAATGTGTCAAAGCGCCAGAAGAAATATAATCTACCCCACATTCGGCGAACATTCTTATTGTATTCTCATTTATTCCACCCGATGATTCGGTTAAACATTGATTCCCTATGAGCGTCACGGCTTTTCTTGTATCCTCAAAACTGAAATTATCCAGAAGAATTCTAAATACGCCATGAGATCGTAAAATTTCTTCTACTTCTATTAGATTTCTGGCTTCAACAATAATTTTCAAATTCTTTTTCGTATCCTTTAAATAGCGCTTGGTTTTTTCAATTGCCTTAGTAATACCTCCTGCAAAGTCTATATGGTTATCTTTTAGCATAATCATATCGTACAAAGCAAACCTGTGATTCTCCCCTCCTCCAATGGCTACAGCCCACTTTTCGAGAGCTCGAATTCCTGGAGTAGTTTTCCGTGTGTCCAGGATTTTTGTTTTGGTCCCCTCAAGCAGGGAAACAAAATAATTAGTTTTTGTAGCTATGGCACTCATGCGCTGCATGGCATTTAAAACAAGTCGCTCTGCTTTTAAAATAGATTGAGATCTTCCTTCTACATAAAATGCCACATCTCCAAAATTTACATGTTGGCCATCATTCAATAGGATTTCCATTTTTAAATCCTTATCCACATAATTAAAAGTCTGTCGGGCAAATTCAACGCCCGCTAATATGCATTCATCCTTTATTAATAGCTTTGCCCTGCCATTTGCATTGCTTGGAATGCATGCAAGTGAACTGTGATCTCCTTCTCCCACATCCTCCCGAATGGCATTTTCTATTATTAAAGATATCTCCTTTTGAAATTGTTCTTCTGATATCATTTTTGCAACTTGTAGTGCACTAAATTAGTAAAAACATATGCCAATAAAGAAATTCAATTTCTCTAAAATTATAACTTAGATATATGAGGATAAAACTTCTTGCAATAGGTAAAACTGATAGCGGAGAATTACAGAAGTTGATAGATGTTTATCTGAAGAGATTGAAACACTATGTAAAATTCGAATTGGTAATTTTGCCGGATATTAAAAACGCCAGAACTCTGTCTACTTCTGATCAAATGGATAAAGAAGCTGAGTCAATCTTAAAACATATTAACAGCACGGATACCCTTTACTTATTGGATGAAAATGGCAAGGAATACACTTCAATAGGATTTGCCAATCAGTTGCAAAAGCAAATGAATACTGGTATTAAAGAATGGGTTTTGGTTATAGGTGGGCCTTACGGATTTAATGATTCCATTAAACAAAAAGCAAATGGCAAAATCAGCCTCTCAAAAATGACATTCTCCCATCAAATGGTCCGATTATTTGTAGTTGAACAAATTTATAGAGCATTTACCATTCTGAGAAATGAGCCTTATCATCACAAATGATGACATGCCCATGATTAATCGGCTGCATATCAAAAAGCAGTTTAATATAAAACTCTAAACTTAATAGTATTTTCTACTTTTTTGAGCTCTTTAATTACCTCTTTATTGTAATCCCTGTCGAGATCCGTAATCACATAACCTACATCACTATCCGTTGAAAGGTATTGTCCGGAAATATTCATCTCATAAGTAGCCAGGACCTCATTAATTTTAGCCATAATTCCCGGAACATTTCTATGAATGTGTAAGAACCTATGAGCCTGATTTTGCTTTGGCAAACGAATATTCGGGAAATTGACAGCATCTACGGTATTACCAGAGTTGATATAATACATAATCTTGTTGGGTACGAAATCGGCAATATTTCTCTGTGCTTCCTCAGTACTACCTCCAATATGAGGAGTTAGAATAACATTGGGGATTCCCTGCAATTCTGAGTTGAAAGGGCCATTAGACATAGGTTCTTGCGGAAAAACGTCAATAGCTGCACCGCGTAATTTGCCGTTTTTAATTGCTTTCACCAAAGCTTGTATATCAACTATAAATCCTCTTGAAAGATTTATAAGCATGGAGCCCTCACGCATTTGGTTAATTTCACGCTCACCTATAAAATTGGTATTGGCTTTATTGTCATCCATATGTAATGAAACCACGTCTGAAACATTTAATAAATCTTCCAGGGTATCACATTTTACTGCATTACCCATTGCCAATCTGTCCTCAATATCATAGTAATAAACCCGCATCCCAATGGCCTCAGCAAGCACAGACAATTGTTTTCCTATATTTCCATAACCTACAATTCCGAGGTTCTTTCCACGCACTTCTTTAGAATTAACAGCTGTTTTATTCCAATCTCCATTGTGTATTTCAGTACTTCTTGGAAAAACATTCCGAAATAACATTATAATTTGCCCAATAGCCAATTCCACAACAGACCTGGTGTTGCTGTAAGGTGCATTAAAAACAACAACCCCTTTTTTCTTGCAATAATCCAAGTCTATTTGGGTAGTCCCTATACAAAATGCTCCAACGACCAATAATTTATTGGCCGCATCTATAACCTTGGGAGTAAGCCTGGTTTTTGAGCGTATTCCCAAGACGTGCACTCCCTTTATCTTTTCAATAAGTTCATCTTCCGACAAACTTTGTTCTATGAGCTCTACTGAGAAACCATCTTCCGAAAGATTATCAAAAGCAGCCGGATGCACATTTTCCAGTAAAAGGATCTTTATTCTGTTTTTTGGATAAGAGAGGCTTCTTGGCAGGTCGTTTACGAATAAAAACTCATCCAGATTAGGTGCAACATGGTCTGCATTGTCAGCAGCTTTATCTCGATGAACATTCTCTGTATAGGCAAAAAATTTATGAGCAATTCCGGCTTCCCGCATAACATAATCACTATACCCATCCCCTATCACCTGAACTTCACCTTCTAGATCGAGCTGCTTTAAACATTCAATCTTACCGTTATGTGTAGCCAAGACATTCTTTTCGTCAAAACCTATAATGTTTCCTTCCTCGTCAAATTTAAATGTATTGGCATATACCCTTTCAGATGGAACGTTATACTCCTTAACGATGGGATCTATAAACTCTTTAAATCCGCATGAAATCACATAAATATCGTCAGAGTACTTTTCAAAAAACTCCTTGTTGGCAGCAATTGATTTTGAAATCTTTTGCCGTAACTCATCAACAAGAGGTTCTAAATGATTCTTATTCGCTTTGAGGAGTTTAATTCTTCTTTCCAGGGATTCTGTGAAGGAAATATCCCCGTCAATTCCAAGATTAGTTATTTCCTGTATTTCATGAATGACATCATCACGATTAGACTTGCCCTGCAAGGTCATTTCCGCCAGTACATCCAGTGCTTCAACCCGGGTTAAGGTGCTATCAAAATCAAATACATACTTACGTCCCACTTCTAAACTGCTTTATTAAAATTAGGGAGTAAAATTATTAAATTAAATCGGTGCACAGTGGCTACCTTACTTAAAAATGAAGTTAATGCAAAGATAAATCCATAACACTGTTGATCTTTCCTAATTATGGCCTTTTAAATTCGATATTCAAATTATTCAGTTTTTAATTATATTTATACACCCCAATAATTATCCTAATACATAGTAATGAGAAAGCTTTTAAAGATTCTAAAGTACTTGCTACTATCAATAGTTGTGATCTTGTTTATAGGATATTTAATTGTTTACTTTAGTATGCGCAGTGATTCCATAAAGAATTTGGAACTTTTAGGAGTAGAGGCCCCGACCATTAGTCAAAATGGAGTCACTTTCAGGGATCTTAATAAAAATGGAAAATTGGACGTTTACGAAGATAGCTCAGCCAATACGGAAGACCGCGTGGAGGATCTGACCAACCAAATGAATCTTGAAGAAAAAGCCGGAACACTTTTTATAAATATGATAGGCTCAACTTCCAAAGGGGAGCCTATGGAAACCCCGATATTATCAACGGACCCTCTAGTTCTTGTCTTTTCCCTTATTTTACCGTCAAACTCTGAAATGATAGCCAAAAAGAAGATGAATAGCTTTAATATTCTCACATCATTAGATGCTGATCTTATGGCAAAATACAATAATACCATTCAGAAAATGGCGGCAAGAACTAGATTAGGGATTCCTATAACTATAGCTACAGACCCCAGACATGGGACTGAAAATAATCCAGGTGCTGCTCTTTATACGCCTGCTTTTTCACAATGGCCAAGTTCACTGGGTTTAGCTGCTACAAGAGACACCTCATTGGTTAAAGAATTTGGTGATATTGCAAGACAAGAGTACTTAGCAGTAGGCATTAGACTTGCCTTACACCCTATGGCCGATTTGGCAACAGAACCCCGTTGGGGCCGCATTAATGGGACCTTTGGTGAAGACGCCCAACTATCTGCAGAAATGACTAAGGCCTACGTCCTGGGTTTTCAGGGAGATACGCTGGGTAGAAACAGCGTGGCATGTATGACAAAACATTTTTCTGGTGGGGGGCCACAAAAAGATGGGGAGGATCCTCATTTTCCATATGGAAAAGAACAAGCGTATCCCGGAGATAATTTTGATTACCACGTTATTCCTTTTACGAAGGGGGCTTTTGAAGCAAATACGGCACAAATAATGCCCTATTACGGAATTCCGGTTGGTCAGACCAGTGAAGATGTGGCTTTTGGATTCAACAAGGATATAATTCAAGGACTACTCCGAGATTCCTTAAATTTTCAAGGTGTGATTTGTACGGATTGGAATATTATCTCAGATTCTAAGATTGGAGAAGCTCGTGCATGGGGTGTTGAACATCTTTCACCAAAAGAAAGAGTTAAAAAAGTGCTGGACGCTGGGTGTGACCAATTTGGTGGGGAAAGTATTCCCGAATTAATCATAGAATTAGTAGAAGAAGGACAAATAACTGAAGAACGCTTGGATATTTCTGTAAAACGAGTTTTACGCGATAAGTTTACCATGGGGCTTTTTGACGATCCATATGTGGACGAACAGAAGGCATCAAAATTTGTGGGTAATGAAATTTTTAGGGAAAGAGGAAAAGTAGCTCAGGGCAAGTCTACAGTTGTACTAAAAAATGAGACCCTTTTACCACTAAAAACCGGGACCAAGATTTTTGCGGAAGGAATGATAAATCCGGAATTGCTTAATAAATATGGTGAACTCGTAAAAAACCCAGAGGACGCGGATATTTTTGTAACCAGAATTCGAACACCCTATGATGAACGCTCTGAATATTTTATTGAAAGATTCTTTCATCAGGGACGCCTTTATTTTACGGAGGAGGAACAGAATAAAGTTCTGAATCTTATTTCAAAAAAGCCCTCTGTGGTCATTATAAATCTGGAAAGACCAGCCATACTCAGTGAAATCGATAAGTCAACCAAAGCTCTGTTGGCAGACTTTGGTACTAGCGATGAAGTTCTGACAGAAGTTCTATTTGGTAAAATAATCCCTTCAGGAAAATTGCCCTTTGAGTTACCTTCAACCTGGGAAGCTGTTCAAAACCAAAAGGAAGATGTGCCATATGATTCCAAAGATCCTTTATATCCTTTCGGACATGGTTTGAGTTATTGAGTTTTACCAGTTATTTCTTTTAAGAAGTCAACCTCATCCTCGGAATAAGATGCTCCATCTTGCTTTAGAATATCGTGATGCCAGATTTTTGGTTCAGAAGTAAATGTAGAATCCCAGCTTTTCCACGGATAAATAGTATTGGTTTTACCTGCCACAAATCCCCAGTTAATAGCTGCAATTTTATCTTTCTTTAGAATTGGCAGGACTTTTTCAAAGGTATTCCCAGCGCCTCTCGCAAGATATTCGGTACAAAATAAGGGTCTATTGTATTTTTGTAGTTCGGTTATTTTTTTCTTTACATTTTCTATTTCCCCATCATAAGCATGAAATGAAATAATATCGGAATTCATAAGCATATAACTATCCAAAGCTGGTAAACTATCCGGAGTACCCCAATGGGCAATATTTCCTTTCCAAATACCTATAGTCAAAGGCTGACTGGGGTTAACTTCTCTTGCCCATACCATTACTTTTGTTAAGAGAATAAGGGAATAAATATGTTTATTCTCCACCTCAAGCTCCTTCCTTCCTGGCTGGCCTGCAACATTATCCGGTTCATTATAGACATCCCAAACCAGGACCCTGTTATCATTGGCAAAATGCCCCAATACTCCTTTAATGTATGACTCTAATTCATTATGCCGGGTGGTATCTCCCAGAATTTCTGCACCTGGTGACTGCACCCATCCTGAATTGTGTACATGTGGAACAGGTTCTGGTTGAACACCTAGTTTAGGAATAGGGTGCCACACATCATCCAGTAATACAAATATGGTCTTTATCTTATGCTTTTGAGCTAATGCTAAATAATTATCCAACCGATTTAAAAAGCCGATAGAATCTTGTTCCCAAAGTAAATTATGCAGATATACCCGGTGCAGGTTCATTCCCAATTCTTCAGACCATTTTAATTCCCTTTCAATTGTCTCAGGATCAAAGGTATCTTCCTGCCAGAACTCGAGTTGATTTATAGATGAGCTCGGATTAAAATTAGCTCCTATGTACCAAGGTTGTTTGTCGTACCAATCCCAGGCTTTTTCAGTTGACCATCGTTGGGCTGTTGTCGCAAGAAGTTGTTTTCCTTCTTCCTTTACCTTCTTCTCAGCACAAGCAAGTGAAAGTAGCAATAACATACAAACCCATAATACTTTCATAGAAGGGATATTTTAGTAATTATAGATTATACCTGTAAGAATAGCTATTCCAAAACTCAATAGGGTCCCAATCAATATATATTCAGTTAATTTTCTGCTGTTACTTTCTTTCAAATCGTTAAATCGAAATACTGATTTAGCAGTTATAAGCAGTCCTATCGCTTCCCATCTGCCCATGATAATGAAAATAAGAACAAATAAACGTTCAATTATACCAATGTATTTGCCCGCATTGGGAAGTGACTTATGGTCCAAATTTATCTGATTAGACATTCCTTCCAATAGGATACTCATTATTATAGCAGCAGGATAAGTCACAAAAACTATAGCAGTTAAAAGCGGCCAATCTATTTGTTGTATTAAAGTGATAGTATGCTCCAAAAGATTACTGTAATAGGCGCATATATACAACACCGCTATATGCAGAAATTGATCTATAAAAAAAGGAATGCTCTTATTTTTAAATAGAGGCGACACATAAATTTTAAATAAATCGATAACATAATGAGAGAGGGCAATAACCAGCGCTATTTTCCAATATTTTATATCCCATAGCAATAAGATAATAACCAAAAAATGAATTAGGATATGGAGATACAGAAATCCGGAAGCCGCTTTTTTAGTCTCTTTCTGAATAACCCATCGTTTTGGTTGTAAAAGAAAATCACCAATTATGTGAGCCAGAAAAAGTTTTGTAAAAAGTATCATTTCAGGGGATTTTTATAGTTTTTAACGTAATAATTTAACAAGTCTTTGACCAGATCTAATCGTGCTCTTTTATACCTCTGGCTAACAGCCGATTGTTGTATTTGAAATTGCTCAGCTACCTCCTTTTGAGAAGCTCGCGGATTTTCCAGGGCCATTAAAACAATCTCTGCAGAAACAACACTCCAGGTATCCATAAAGTCCAACCCTAATTTCAACATTAAATTAAGTGTATCGTCTGTTTGTAGATCTGTTGTGGCAATAGCCAGATTTATTTTTTTTTCCTTTAACAGACTTAAGGTTCTGCCAGACCTCTGATAGGCGGAACCATTGGATTCACTTACACCCGCACCCCTAAAATCTTCATCGCCCAATCCAATCCCAATTCGTACATCCAGGTGTTTAATAGTTTTGATCAGAGCCTTTATTTGAATTGCCACTTCCATAGCTTTTTCCGGTGCAATTCGTATTTGAAATTCATCTCCCCTATATATTTCCCAGATTCCCGGTGAATCGCCGAGTTTCAGTAAAAAGTTTTTTAAAATTGGCATCCAGTCAGCGGTTTTATAACCTGCCGAATTAATGATATCTCCGGTTAAAACTGCAATCATTTTTTATAAGCTTAAATGCTAATATACATAAATATTAATTAATATGCTAATAATTATAATTATAAGTTATATTGCTAATATTTAAAATACTTGTTGAAAGCAATACTTAATAGGTCAAAACCATCTTCTTACTTTTATACAATAGTGTTTATATTCTTTGCCAAACAATTGCGCTAATGATGATTCTTCAGGTTGAATCTGAAAAGTGTTCATATAAGAAACAAAACCAGCAGCCAAAAGAACATTAAATGCATTAGCTAACCATAGTCCCCAAGCTAATAATATTAACAGTAAACCCAAATACATTGGATTACGTGAATACTTATAAATACCATTTGAGACCAAAGAAGAGGCTTTAGAAGGGTTTTTAGGGTCTATGCTAGTCTTAGCCAGGTAGAACTGAATTAATGCGATACAACTAATTACTACTGCCAATATCAGCAATGCCTTAATTAGATACCTTCTGCCAAAAAAATCAAAATATCCAACCGGTAAAAATTCCGCTAATAAGTACATTAAGCTTCCAAATATCAAAAAAACGATTGCAGGCGGTAGTTTAAGCTTCATAATAGAAAAATAGTGGTAAATAAAATTACTATTTTTAGCGTGGTCAACAATTTTTTTGTGAATTCCTTTGACTTATGGATCTCGTTTTCGCCACACACAATGCAAATAAATTAAAAGAAGTAAGCCTATTGCTCCCCAAAGATATCCGACTTATCTCCCTGAAAGATCTTGGTTGCAACGAAGAAATACCGGAAACGGAAACAACACTAAAGGCTAATGCACAATTAAAAGCGGACTATATTACCAAACATTATGGAATTTCATGTTTTGCAGATGATACAGGGCTTATCATAGATGCGCTGAATGGGGAGCCGGGAGTACATTCTGCCAGGTATGCAGGTATAGAAAAAGATTCGGAAAAAAACATGGAAAAAGTTTTAATTAATTTAAAGCATATCACATCTCGCACGGCCAGATTTAAAACAGTAATAGCCTTAAATCTAAATAAAAAAAGAACCCTATTCGAAGGTGTTGTTGAAGGTACAATAACTAAAGAAAAGCAGGGTACTAAAGGTTTTGGATACGATCCTATTTTCATCCCAATGGGTTATGACCAAACTTTTGCTCAACTATCTATAAATATAAAAAACAAAATAAGCCATAGAGGAAAGGCACTTCAAAAACTTATGGCATACCTCACCAACCATTGAATATATTAGGTTTAGCCACCATCTAAATAAATAAGAGTATCTTTGCCGCTTAAATTGATGCCGCTGGTATAGCATGTGTTGCGCTGAGTCTAATAAGTTATAAGGATAATCTCTCTATGCGACATACATATTTGCGATTAGGTAAATTATAACATATTATGACAAAATTTGAAGCATTAGGGCTCAATAGTGCCCTACTCAATGCTGTAACCGATTTAGGATTTGAAACTCCTTCGGAAGTTCAGGAAAAATCCATCCCCCTTTTATTAGAAGATGAAATAGATTTAGTGGCTCTGGCCCAAACCGGAACAGGTAAAACGGCCGCATTTGGATTTCCTTTAATTCAAAAAATAGACAGTCAAAGCAGGACTACACAAGGATTAATACTGTCTCCAACTCGAGAACTTTGTTTGCAAATCACAAAAGAAATGCAATTTTATTCAAAATATATCAAAGGGTTGAATACAGTGGCCATTTATGGTGGTGCAAGTATAACTGATCAGGCACGGCAAATAAAGCGAGGTGCGCAAATTGTTGTCGCTACCCCAGGTCGAATGAAGGATATGATTGGCCGTGGAATCATTGATATCTCCAAAATTGACTATTGCATTCTTGATGAAGCAGATGAGATGTTAAATATGGGGTTCTATGAAGATATTAAGGACATTCTTTCTAATACACCCAAAGACAAATCTACCTGGCTTTTTTCAGCTACTATGCCAAAAGAAGTAGCTACAATAGCTAAAAAGTTCATGCATAACCCAACGGAAATTACCGTGGGGACTAAAAATACAGGTGTGGATACTGTACAGCATGAATACTATGTCGTAGGTGGACGCGATAGGTATTCTGCATTAAAACGCCTTTCTGATTCTAATCCAGGTATTTTTTCAGTGGTCTTTTGCCGAACTAAACGTGATACGCAAAGAGTGGCCGAAAAGTTAATTGAAGACGGATATAACGCCGGGGCACTGCATGGCGATTTAAGCCAAAATCAACGCGACCTGGTAATGAATGCTTTCCGTAAAAAACAAATTCAAATGTTGGTGGCTACAGATGTAGCAGCCCGAGGAATTGACGTAGACGATATCACGCATGTAATTAATTATCAACTGCCCGATGAAATAGAAACCTACACACATAGGAGCGGGCGAACCGGAAGAGCCGGTAAATCTGGTATATCTATGGTGATAGTCACCAGAAGCGAATTGAGAAAAATTCATGCTATAGAGAAAAAAATACAGCAAGATTTCATAGCTAAAAAAATACCTACCGGAATCGAAATTTGTGAGATTCAATTGTATCATTTAGCCAATAGGATTCGTACTACAGAAATAAATGAAGAAGTAAGTAATTATCTACCAGCCATTAACGATGTGCTGGAAGGTCTAGACAGGGATGAATTAATCCAAAAAATTGTTTCAGTAGAATTTACCCGTTTTTTTAATTACTACAACAAAACCAAGGATCTTAATTCGGCAGAACCTGATCGCGGAGAAAGAAGGAAAGGTAGGGATAGTGATTTTTCGAGCAACGGATCTGTACGTTATTTTATAAATGTGGGTGAGCGAGATGGTTATGACTGGATGTCCTTAAAGGATTTTCTAAAAGATACGCTTCATCTCGGTAAGGACGATTTGTTCAAAGTAGATGTTAAAGAAAGTTTTTCCTTTTTCAATACAGAAGCAGCTCTTAAGGATCAAATTTTGGAAACATTTACGGATTTTAAGATAAAAGGACGATTTGTAAATGTTGAAGTCTCTAATAGTCCCGAAGGTGGAGGACGAAGAAGGGATAGAGGACCAAGGAAGAGTAGAGACAGCAGGGGCCGGGACAGAGGCCGGGGAAAAAAAAGAGAAGGTAGTTTTTCTAAAAGTGGTTCAAGAAGATCAGGATCTGGTCAAGGTTCTTCATCTGGAGGTAGGCGAAGTAAAAAAAGAGATGGTTTCTATTAGTTAATTGTATATTAAAAAATGTGCCAAGGCATCTATTTTTATTTTATTCGTATTATAAATTAGCATTGCACTAAATGAGGAAGTATTTATTGTGCTTGTTTTCGTTAATCGGCTTTGCCGGGATATCGCAGGAAAATGAAGCTGAGCAGAAAGAAGAAGAATTTCAGGCAGTAGTTATTAATGCACAATCCAGTACCCCTTTGGAAAGTGTACACGTAATAAACCTAAACAAGGTTGTAGGTACTATAACCAACTCCAAAGGTGAATTTTCTATGAAAGCCTCTGTTAACGATACACTTTACTTCTCATATTTAGGCTTTAAATCTCAGAAAATTCGTGTTACGAATGATATGTTTAAGTTTAAAAACACCGAGATTGCACTCACGGAGCTTGCATATGCTTTGGAAGAAGTAATTGTTAAGCCATATGAATTAACAGGCTATCTTGAAATTGATATAAAAAACCTACCTATTAATACATCATATCAATATAGCATCTCCGGATTACCTACCAGCTATGAGGCTGGAAGTAAAAATCCGAGTGCGGTAACAAAGGTATTAGGCTCCATTCTTAATCCAGCGGATCTTCTTCGAAATTTATTTGGAAAACAACCCAACCAGATGAAAAAAATGAGGCTAATAAAAGATGATGAGGACATCAGAGATCTCCTTGCCTCCAAATTTGATCGGGAAACACTTACCGAACTATTGCAAATTGATGAAATTGATATTAATGACATCCTTTCTAATTGCAACTATTCAACCTCCTTTATAAAAACAGCCAATGATTTGCAAATATTGGATGCAATTAGCAGTTGTTATGAAGAATTCAAAGTACTTAACAGAAAAAAGTAAAGTAGACGTTAAGGCCTCATTTCCAGTATAATTACTTGATGTAGGAATAGCCTTATGAAACAATTTAAAAGCTCTTCAAATAAATTTTCTTTTTCCGCATTCATTTTATAGCTTTAGACAAAATCTATGAACATGAAAAAACTGCTTATTGCAATTGCAGTTTCTGCACTTTTTTTGACCTGCAAAGAAGAAAAAAAAGAACCCCAAATTTCAGTTTCTAAAGCTAAAGACAGCACACTAATAGTTCAGAAAAAAGTTCCATTTGTCTGGCAGGGCGCCAATATCTATTTTTTATTAACGGACAGGTTCAATAACGGTAATCCCGAAAATGATTTGAATTTCGATCGGACCAACGAAACAGCTCCTTTAAGAGGTTTTATGGGTGGTGATATTCAGGGTATCACAGATAAAATTGAAGATGGTTATTTTTCAAAATTAGGAGTAAACGCTATTTGGTTTACACCAGTGGTAGAACAAATCCATGGCGATACAGACGAAGGAACCGGCAATACTTATGCTTATCACGGATACTGGGCAAAGGACTGGACCGCCTTGGATCCCAATTTTGGCACTAAAAAAGATCTTGAAAATCTTGTAAAAGCCGCCCATAAAAATAATATTAGGGTTTTGATGGATGTGGTAATTAACCATACAGGGCCCGTAACCGAAAAAGATCCGGTATGGCCAGAGGATTGGGTAAGAACAACACCTGTTTGTGAACATACTAATTATGAGACTACAACAAGTTGTACTTTGGTTGCGAACTTACCTGATATTTATACAGAATCTGATGAAGTGGTTGAACTACCGGATGCATTATTGGCTAAATGGAAGGATGAAGGCAGACTTAGTAATGAATTGGATGAACTTCAACTCTTTTTTCAAAGAACGGGATACCCCAGGGCTCCCAGGTTTTATATTATTAAATGGTTAACAGACTACGTTAACGATCTTGGTATTGACGGTTTCAGGGTAGATACAGTTAAACATGCAGACGAAAAAACATGGTCGGAATTATATGAGGTCGCATCCAAAGCATTTGAAACCTGGAAAAAGAAGCACCCGGAAGAGGTTTTAGATGATACGCCCTTTTACATGGTAGGTGAAGCTTACGGTTACGAAATTTCTAACGGTAGACAATTTGATTTTGGTGATAAGCAGGTCGATTATTTTCAACATGGCTTTGAAAGTCTTATAAATTTTGAATTAAAATATGATGCCAGAAAGTCGTACGAGACAATATTTAAAAAATACAATCGCATCCTGAACTCTGACTTAAAAAACAAAGGTGTACTTAATTACATGACTTCACATGATGATTCAGAACCCTTTGATAAAAATAGGGAGAGACCCTATTATATGGCGAACGTGCTTTTCTTAACCCCGGGAACTTCACAGATTTATTATGGAGATGAATCTGCCAGGGACCTTACTATTGAAAATACAGAAGGGGATGCTACTTTAAGATCATTTATGAATTGGCAAGAAATTGATAGTCTACAGGAAACTAAGAATATTCTAAATCACTGGCAGAAATTAGGAAGTTTTCGCGGTAAACATCCTGCCATAGGGGCCGGAAAGCATAAACGTTTGGGTAAAAAACCCTATGTTTTCAGCAGAACCTACATTGATGAGAATTTCAAGGACAAGGTAGTGGTAGGACTAGATTTGCCCAAAGGTAAAAAATCCCTTTGGGTCAAGGGATTTTTTGGAGACGGAACAAAACTTTTTGATACCTATTCCGAAACTTATGTTGAAGTGAAAAATGGGAAGGTAATCCTGGAAAATGATAATAATGTAGCACTCCTGGAATTAGTAGATTAATTGGAGTTCTTAAAGGAAAGCATGGTCATAATTTTGAATCTATAGGGTTCATGCTTCAAATTAAGGGTTTTTATGAAGATGAACAGGAGAAATTTTATCATTAAGTTCTTCATTGCCCTGCTGGGGTTATTTATTTTTGACATTTTTTGGTTCGAGAAGTATGTAATTCAATGGCCAACCTATGATCTTTCCAATTCGGAAAGCAAAATAAAAATTGTTCAATTAACTTATCTTCATATAAATAAATTAAAATCTTTCCATAAAGCTATAGCCAATGAAATTAACCAAGAGCTACCGGACCTAATTTGCATTACAGGAGATTCAGTCAATAGCAATAAGGGATTACCCGTTTTAAATCAATTTTTGAACCTTATCAGCAAAGAAATACCGAAGGTGGTAATCATGGGAAACAAGGAATATGCGGGGAAAGTAAATATAAATTCTTTCAAAACTTTAATTAAAAAACACAATGGCCAATTACTTATTAATGAAAGTTTAAAATTCTCAACGGCTAACAGAAACCTTCTTATAATTGGTGTTGACGACTTTATTGGGGGTGATCCGGATTTCATAAATGCCTCAACAGACTATGATAGTTCTGTAGAAGCTATTGTACTCAATCATTGTCCTCAGTACAGTGAAGAAATAGCTCTTTTAAATGAAACTCAAAAAGTAAATATTAAGTTCATATTATCTGGCCATACTCATGGAGGGCAAATAACATTTCTTGGGAAAGCATTTTATAAACCACATGGCAGTGGCAGGTTCTTAAGAGGATGGTATAAACTCAATGATATCAGAATGTATGTCTCCAAAGGCATTGGAACAAAATATATTCCGATTCGAATGGGTTGTAGAGCAGAAGCTACTATTTTTTATGTTTAGTTTACTGTAAGGAATGTAAAGCCACTCTGTTTCCTTCTGTATCTCTAAGAAGTGCCATAAAACCATGCCCCCCTCCTATCTCCTTTTTTTGTTGAATTATTGCGCCTCCGGCATTAGTTACTTTGGCCAATTCCACTGCCAGGTCTTTACACGAAAAATAAAGAAGTGGGCCCGTGGTATCACTTGGAATATACATCTCATGTTTTACTAAAGATCCTGAACTACCTGTTTTGCCCTGAACGCCAGGGAACCAGCCCATGATAATTCCGCCCAAATCATGAACAGAAATTGAAATATCAAAAACTTCCTCATAAAACTTTCTGGCCCGTTCCATATCTTCCACTGGTATTTCGAACCATCCCACCATATTGTGCTCCATTGTGCTAAGTTATTTTTCCAAGATATCTTTTAAACTCACTAAACCTTCTTCAAAATCTTTGCCCACAGTCTTATCCATGTTCATAAAAAGCATCATTATACTTACAGGGAACTTATTCTTACCCGAAAAACCCCAGGTAATTTCAGTCTCACCCGCAGCTGCTTCTTTTACTTTTAAGTATGCATCTGATTGGGACTTCCAGGGTTTTAGAAAACGTAACTCACTTTCAATTACTTCATTTTCAACGATTCGTTTTATTTCCTGTTCACCACTTCCAACATCCTTGTTTCCTTCCCATTTGCTGGTAGCGCCTATTTCACCATCGGAACCCTCAAATTTCTTTTTCATATTAGGATCTCTTTTATCCCAAGGGCTCCAATTATCCTGATTTTTTAAATATTTAAGATATTCGAATACCACCGGAACTGACTGATGTACTTTTATGCTTCTGCTAACATCATAACTCTTAGGCGCAATCAAAGCTAAAATTAGAATAAGAACAACTACCCCACCAAGTATATATAAAATTGTAGTCATTTGTTTATCAGTTAATTTGTTACTTTAAATATAAAGAAAGTTAATTTTCTTTCCTATATCTTTCAATAATTTCATCAATACTTTTAATAGTTTTTTTAGTCCAATCCAATCGTTTTTCCAAAACTTCCTCTTCGGTTAGATGCCACTTCAAATTTGATTTTTTAAGTTGGAGTGTTATATTATACATTATAATGGCAGCAGAAACCGAGATGTTGAGGCTCTCCGAAAATCCCGACATAGGTATTTTCAAATAATCATCGGCTTGTTCCATAACCTCAGGACTTAAACCTTCTTTTTCGGTCCCAAAAAACAAAGCCGTTTTATGTTCTAATTTAAAATCCTCCAGCAAAGTGGAGTCATAATTAGGAGTGGTAGCAATGATCTTATATCCATCGCCTCGCAAACTACTTATGCAAGATTTTGCATTAGTATATCTTTCTGTATCCACCCATTTTTGAGCTCCCATTGCTATATTTTTGTCAAGACGTTGAGCAAATCGGTCTTCAATAATATGCGCTTTTTGAATACCAAAAACATCACAACTCCTAATTACTGCACTTGCATTATGCATCTGAAAAATATCTTCAATGGCCACTGTAATATAATTTGTGCGCTCACTTAAAACATCTTTAAATCGTTTTAGGCGTTCAGGTGAAATATAAGTTTCCAAATAGGAAAGCAGATTAAGATCTATCATCATTCTAATTTAAGAAAAATGTATCTTTATAATAGACCTAAAATTATGCAAAAAAAAATTGTTGTACTTACGGGAGCCGGAATGAGCGCAGATAGCGGAATTAGTACTTTCCGTGATGCGGACGGTCTTTGGGAGGGACACGATGTAATGGAAGTTGCCTCCCCCTTCGGTTTTGCCAGAAACCCTTCCTTAGTATTGGATTTTTACAACCAAAGGAGAAAGCAGTTATTAGAAGTAGCCCCCAATCCGGGTCATAAAATGCTATTTGAACTTGAACAGTACTTTAATGTCACTGTTATAACACAGAATGTAGATGATTTGCATGAACGTGCCGGTAGTTCTCATGTTCTCCATCTTCATGGTGAACTCTTGAAAGTACGTAGTACTGGTGATGAATCAATGGTTTTATATTGGAAAAAAGATCTCAACTTGGGTGAGACGTGCTCAAAAGGATATCAATTGCGCCCCCATATTGTTTGGTTTGGCGAGGAAGTTCCATTATTATCCGAAGCTACTCAAATTACTGTAACCGCAGATATTCTTATTATTATTGGAACATCAATGCAAGTATATCCGGCAGCTGGTCTGTTAAACTATATAAGGAAGGGAACACCCATATATTTTATTGATCCAAAACCAAATATAAATGCTTCAGATTATGAAAATCTCACAATAATCCAATCTACAGCGGCAAAAGGAGTTCCTATCTTGGTAAAGGAGCTAGTCCGTAAAAAACTTTAGTGCGCCTGGCCCATTCCAGAACGGCCTCACGTTGTTCCTGAGAGAGTCTGGCTCCATGATGAATCCAGGTGTATTCCTTTAGAGGCATCTCAGCTTCTTCAATGACTTCAATCAATTCTTCCAATTTGTGGTCCTTTTGCCTTTTGTTGTAATTATCCCAATCAGACAAATTCAGATCTGCTTTAGCATCTTTGATATGGCTTGAAAGCCACCACGAAACTGGTGCAATATTGTTGTACCATGGATATTGGGTATTGTTGCTGTGACAATCAAAACAACTATTAGTTAAAATGGTTTCTACATTCTCAGGAGGATTAGTTTCATTTATAAAATCGGCTAAATGATTACCCTGATTGATATTCTTTTCCGGTCTGAAAAATTGAATGGCAATAAAAAGAAGTAATAGCAATTTTGCTATTTTTTTCATTACTTTCATTTGGGGCTACTTTTGTCGGACCAAAATACAAATTTTTGTGACCAAATCTGAATTATTCAAATCATTAAATTATGTAGACGGCACTAGGGATAAACGCATAGAAATAACCCAACTTATGCTTAATAATCCTGATATTATATCACCTTTAATGGAAATTGCATTTGAGGATAATGGAATGATTTCATCAAAAGCCTGCTGGATTTTGGAATTTGTCGCAAAAAAAGACATACAGCTAATTCTAGTCAATATTGATGCTTTTACTATGGGCATGTCTAAAGTGCAATTGGATTCGTCTGTAAGACCAGTGGCCAAAATTTGTGAAATTCTTATAAAGGCATTTTTTTCCAAATTAAAAAATGAAGTACAGACAAAATTAAAGGAATATCACCTTGAAAAAATAACTACCTCTTGTTTTGATTGGCTCATAGGGGAACATAAAGTAGCGGCTAAAGCGTATTCCATGACGAGCCTTTATTTATTAAGTAAAAAATTTGAATGGATTCAACCTGAACTCCATATGGTATTGGAACAAAATTACAGTTTCGGAAGCGCGGCTTATAAAGCAAGGGCCAGACAAATTCTAATATTAATTAACAAGAAAAATGAGAACCAATAAAGAGTGATAAAAGCATTTTTTGCGGCTTAACTCAAAAATCTTAACTATCCTCATAATATACTTTTAATCTCCCAAGCATATAAGTATCTTTACATCTTTCAAAAAATAATCAATCCTAAAGCATATGTCGTTAAATCAATTAAACGCCATTTCACCAATTGACGGCAGATATAGATCTAAAGTCGATTCCCTTGCAAATTTCTTTTCGGAAGAAGCATTAATAAAATACAGGGTTATGGTAGAAATTGAATACTTCATAGCACTCTGTGAATTAGAACTGCCACAGCTCCCAAAATTATCCCAGGAAAAAGTGAATTCCCTCCAGAATATTTTTCAAAACTTTAGTTTAGAAGATGCTTTGGCCATAAAAAAAATAGAGCTAACCACTAACCACGATGTAAAGGCAGTGGAGTATTTTATTAAGGATAAGTTCGATGCATTGGGGCTTGAAAAATATAAGGAATTTATCCATTTTGGACTTACCTCACAAGACATTAACAACACAGCCATACCTTATTCCATTAAAGAAGCTATGAATGAAGTATATGTACCTGTATTTATGGAATTTAAAGCGGTTCTAAGGTCTTTAGTTAAAAGTTGGGATGATGTGCCTATGCTTGCCAGAACTCATGGGCAGCCCGCATCTCCAACTCGTTTGGGTAAAGAAATTAATGTTTTTGTTGTTCGGCTCGAAGAACAGTTTAACCTTTTAAATGATATTCCAAGTGCAGCGAAGTTTGGTGGAGCAACAGGGAATTATAATGCCCATAAAGTAGCTTACCCAGATATAGATTGGCAAAATTTTGGACAAAAATTTGTTCAGAATAAATTGGGATTATCCCACTCCTTCCCTACTACTCAAATTGAGCATTATGATCATATGGCTGCTTTATTTGACACACTTAAACGTATCAATACCATTGTAATTGATTTAAATCGGGATATGTGGACTTACGTTTCCATGGATTATTTTAAGCAAAAAATAACTGAAGGAGAAGTAGGTTCTTCAGCGATGCCCCATAAAGTAAATCCAATAGATTTTGAAAATTCCGAAGGTAATTTAGGAATTGCCAATGCAATTTTTGAACATTTATCTTCGAAGTTACCTATTTCACGTTTGCAACGTGATCTTACGGACAGTACGGTACTGCGTAACGTGGGGGTTCCGTTTGCTCATACCCTAATTGCATTTAAAGCCACTCTTAAAGGACTAAACAAATTATTGTTGAATAAAGTCAAAATTGAAAAAGATCTGGAGGACAATTGGGCGGTTGTGGCTGAAGCTATACAAACCATCCTCAGGAAAGAAGGATATCCCAATCCTTATGAGGCATTAAAAGGTCTCACCAGGACCAATGATCGTATTACAAAAAAATCGATTGCAGAATTTATTGATCAGTTAGAAATAAAGGAAGAGCTTAAGACCGAATTAAAAAATATCAGCCCCAGTAATTATACGGGTATTTAAAAAAAGACTCTTATCTAGTACGTAGAAGCTAGATCCATCCAATGTGCCATTTATTAGAACTTCAATACTAGTATGTGCTATTTCTTTTTAAGTATTTGTACATGCGGGTAAGGTATTTCAATTCCGGATTTATCTAGTGCAAGCTTACAACCTTCAACTGTACTAAAATAAACATCCCAGTAATGTTCTGGTTTAGTGAAGGGCCTTACCGCAAAATTTATGGAACTGTCAGCCAACTCAGATACATTTACAGAAGGCGCGGGTTCCTTTAGTACTTTTTCATTAGAAGTAAGGACGTCCATTAATACCTCATTGGTCTTTTTTATATCCGCACCATAGTCCACTCCAATTTCAATATCCACTCTTATTTTACCCTCGGCCGTATAATTAATTATATTGCCATTGGCCATAGCGCCATTAGGAATAATTGCTAATTTATTTTGAGGTGTAATAAGTTTTGTGGTGAAAATCTCAATTTCTTTAACAGCACCCAGTACTCCCTGTGCCTCAATTAAATCACCCATTTTATATGGTCTAAAAATCATAATTAGAACTCCTCCCGCAAAGTTTGATAAGGATCCTTGTAAAGCTAGCCCAACAGCCAAACCGGCAGCAGCAATTACTGCAGCAAATGTTGTTACATTAACACCTAAAGTGGAGATAACAATAATAATAAGTAAGATTTTTAATGCCCAGGAAGAAAGGTTTAAAAGAAATCTCTGTAAAGATTCCTCATACTTACTTTTAGACATCGCATTTCTGGAAGCTCCAATTATCTTCTTTATTACCCAGGAACCAATTATAAAAATGAGTATCGCTCCAATTAGTTTGGGACCGTAAGTAGTTATAAAATCTATTCCTTTGTCAATCCAAATATCTGCGTTTTCCATTGTGTATAAATTTTTGGAGTTTATAAAGGCAGGAAGATATAAAATAGGCTAGAGAAATCTAAATCAAATTAAAACTTTTAAATTTATTCTGCGTTTTGATAACAAAAAAACCCGTCCGGAAGAAATCAGGGCGGGTTATATATATAAATAATTGAGTTATCCTTTAAGAAATTGGCCTATTTCACCAAGTCCTTCACCTTTATAATCAGATTTTTGTATGGCATTCATTAATTGTATAATATAAGCTGGGTTCATATCCTTGCCAATAACCCGAATGAGAGCAAAACCTTTGTCGTCGCTGCTGCCATATATAATTACCTCATCTATTGCATCTTCATCACCAACATACTTAATAACACCCTTAC
Source organism: uncultured Eudoraea sp. (assembly GCA_964536335.1). GTDB lineage: Bacteria > Bacteroidota > Bacteroidia > Flavobacteriales > Flavobacteriaceae > Eudoraea. The sequence goes on from CAZHWD010000241.1 coordinate 26,009, forward strand.
CGTACTCAGAATTTAGTTTCATAAGTTCGACAAAATCATCATTCTTTAAAATTTCATTTACTTTTGCTTTTTCAACTTCATATTCGGCCCCATTCTCACTCGTCTTCTTAAAAGCCAATAAATTCAATTTCTTCAATGACTGTAATGCCGTTTGTTGTACTTCGGATAATTCCTCAGCCTTTAAATTTAGAATGCTTGTTGGAATATCCAATGAAATGAAATTAGGATTTTCTGAATTATCCACATAATATTCCTGGAGACTCTGTTTGGAAGAACAGGCCGAAAGTACCAGGAGGGTAATTCCTGCAATAATCATTATTAATTTTTTCATTTTTTTTTGATCTTTTAATTATATCAAAACCCGATGGAAGTGGTAATTAACCGGTTTTGAAATTATTCTCATCCCCACGGTCAATTACCACTTTCTCAATCTGCTATTCTGATTTGTTCTTTTTTTCTGCTTTGTTCAATTCTTCCGGTAAATTCATCTTTTTTGTAAGTGAACCAATTTTAGTAAGATCAATATCCCCGGTCAATGTAAGAAGAACAGTTTCAATCTTTCTGTCATTTATGTCCATATCAACATTATCAATACCAGTTACAAACATTAATAGTTCGCTTACATGATCTTCGTCCTTGCCGTTTTTTACATAGAATTTAACATTTGTTTCTTTGTCCTTTACCCTCATCAGTTCTTCCAATGAAGAAGATTTAAGATACTTATTCACGGTTGCCTGCATATCTGCGGAAACTGCTTTATCTTCGGTAATGAATACTTTAAGGCCGCTTAGGCTTTTTGCAATATTCATAAAATCCTGAGCTTCCGGATCATCCACATCCACATCCATCTTAACCAAAAGGTTAAACATGTTTTTATTAACTATTACAGAACTTACCTCATCTGAATCCTCAAATTTATCAAAAATGGACTGTGAGAAACCACTAAGCGGTAAAACTGCCATTGCTACTATTAGAATATACTTTTTCATCTTTTAAATTTTAATTGTTGTTGTAAATTTTTTGTTTTGTTTGTTCAAATTCATTTAAATAGGCTACTTTTTCGGTTCCACGTTCCAAATTCTGTGCCAACAGGTTTAATGCCTTCTTTGTTTCATTATAGGCAAACTCTGCTTCCTTTTGTTGCCGGTAATCATTACCGAAATATATTCCAAAGGCCATAACTGCTACTGCTGCAATAGAAATCCATTTGTGGTAAGATACCCTAGGTTTTAATGGAACCTGCTTAGTAAACCGTTCGTCTTTGGCTTTGGAGAAGTAAATAAACATTGGAGTGTATTGTTCCAGATGCGGTGCAACCGAATCCTGTGAAAAATAGTCTCTCAATTGTTCCTCCTCTGCCACCGTGGTAGTAGCTTCGAAGTACTTTTCCAATAATTTTTCAATTCTATCCAATTCCATAACTATGTTTTTGCATTAATTTGTCTCTAACCGTTTTTCGTGCTCTGGACAGTGCTACCCTTACTGCTGTAGGCCGCATTTCCAGTAAATCTGCAATTTCTTCAAAATCATATTCCTCAACATCCCGCAATTGCAGCACCAATTTTTGTTGTTCCGGCAATTCCTCCATAATTTTTTCTACCCAGCTTACACTATCTCTTGCCTCCAACTCTTTCTGTAAAGAAGTGTTCCCATCTTCGTAATTACTATGAACCAGTTTCAGGTTACCAGATTGTTTTGACTTTAACCTATCCAGGCAAAAATTCTTCGTCATTGTCATCGCAAATGCCTCAACATTCTTATAACTACTAATATTGCTATTCTTCGACCACAACTTCATCAGTATTTCCTGCGTGGCATCTTCGGCCTCTTCTGAGGAAATAAGCAATCTTTTTGACAATCTGTATAACTTGTCCTTAAAGGGCATAACCACATTTAAAAATTCTGATTGTGTCATTATCGGTTGTTCTGTTGACGCATAAACCATTCAAGGTGTTTTACATAAGCAAGACGAAGTACATCGAATATTGTTACAAAAAATTTTATTTTCTTGCAGATGTAAGTAATTTGCACACCTTAAAGCTACTATTTTTTATAAATAACAGAACTAATAACACAAAAGGGGACGCAATAGTGTTAAGGAATATTAAATTTGGAATGATAATTGTTCAAACTATGTAACTTGCGCAAAAAAAGAATAGATGAAAAAGTTTCTCCTTTTATTTATAGGAATTGTCTCCCTAAGTATTTCCTGTAGTAAAGATGATGACATTGGAGGCGTTGATGGCCCAGGCACTGCTTCTGTTAGTGTTCAGGACTTTATGTGGAAGGCCATGAATATCTGGTATTTCTGGCAATCTGATGTAGATGACCTGGCAGACGATAGATTTAGCACCAACGAGGAGTACAATGCATTTTTAGCCTCGGAAGCGGATCCTGCTGATTTTTTCGATAATAAACTTCGCTTTATGGATGATCGATTTAGTTTCTATAATGATGATTATAAAGAACTTACAGAAAATTTATCCGGAATTTCTCGAAGTAATGGTCTTGAGTTTGGTTTATTTTTATATGGCGATGACGATATGGATATTTTTGGATATGTACGTTATATTGTTCCTAATTCTGATGCCTCCACAAAAGATATCTCGCGAGGAGAATTATTCACTGGTGTGGACGGCCAATCCTTAAATGAAAGTAATTATCGGGATCTTTTATTCGGCGAAAATGCTACTTACACCTTAAATATGGCCGATATAGCCGATGGTGTGATTACGCCGAACGACAAAAGTGTGGAATTGACTAAACAGGAAGGGTTAGTGGAAAATCCGGTTTTTATCGTAAAATCCTTTGACGTGAATGGCCAAAAAATAGGTTATCTGATGTATAATGGTTTTACCAACGAGTTTGATGAAGTATTGAATGATGCTTTTGGACAATTAAATGCTGATGGGGTTACAGATCTAGTGCTTGACTTTAGATATAATCCAGGTGGATCTGTAAATTCTTCCCGTTTGCTGTCAAGCATGGTTTTTAGTACCAATACCAATAATGTATACCTCAGACAACGCTGGAATGACAAATTACAGGGGGTTTTTAATGACGAGGATTTAACTGACTATTTTGCAGACATTACAGGGGCAGGTTCCACAATAAATACCTTAAACTTAAACAGGGTTTATATATTGACAACGGGGAGTTCTGCGTCAGCGAGTGAATTGGTAATTAATGCCTTAAATCCTTATGTTGAAGTTATTAAAATTGGCACTACGACCCGGGGTAAGAATGAATTTTCACTTACTATGGTAGATGATCCCGGCAGAGATGGGGCTCCATTTATTTATACCCCATCCAGAGAAAACCAGATTAACCCCGAAAATAGTTGGGCTATTCAACCATTGGTAGGAAGAAATGAAAATTCCGTTGGCTTCTCGGATTATACTGCAGGTTTTGACCCTGATATTGAATTAAAGGAGGATTTGGAAAACCTGGGAGTTTTAGGGGATGAAAGTGAACCATACCTGGCCAGGGCTATTGAAGAAATTACAGGTATTTCAGGTAAAAGGGATTTTACAGTAAAAACGCCTGTTGAGCCATTCACAAGTTCGAAGATGTTTACGCCAATGAAGGACAATATGGTGTTGGATAAACCTCTTCATCTAAATCTTGATTTGAAATAATAAAAACTTAGAGTTTTAAAGTCAATCCTAATCTAAGGTTCCGACCTCTTGTGGTAAATCCTATTACCTCGGTAAAATTTGAGTTAAACACATTTTCTAAGTTTAAAAAGAATTTGAGTTTGTTGGCCATTACTTCCTGTGATATGTAAAACCCAAAGGTTGAAAAAGGGTTGAGAACCTCATCATCAAATGTATTAAAATCAGTATCCAGGCGTTTCCCTGTATAAGAATACGTAATTGATGTAAAGGTTTGGTTTGAAATACTATAGCCCATAGCTGCATTAAAACTGTGCTTAGGTATTCTTATAGCATTATCTCCTTTTCTTTCAGTAAAAGTGTAGTTTGCAGTCAAATTCATTTTCTCAAGAGGTACCCAGTCTAATTCGGCCTCCAAACCTTGTACATTAATGGTATTTGAAGCATTAAAATATTGAAAAAGAGTATTATCAAAAAACACAAAATTGTCTTCTTTTCTATTAAAATACATAGCACTTAACCTAAATGAATTATTTGCTTTATATTCCAGACCTCCTTCAGTAGTCCTGTCAGTTTCAGGTTCTAACAATGGGTTCGCGCCAAACATGCCAAATAACTGGCTCAGTGATGGTGTGATGTAGGAGGTAGCATAAGAGCCCATAAATTTTAAATAGCCCTCATCAATTGCCATTGAATAAGACGGATTGATATTGTATACTATATGCGAACCATATTCAGAATGAATATTAATTCGTAGCCCGGCATTTACATTCAGCCCAAAAGGCGAAACATAAACTAAATTTGCATAAGGATCTATCAAAGAGAATTCCTGAATTCCTTCAACTTCAGCCCTATCCAGGTTATAATTAACGCCCAAAATCGCATATATACGATTGTCAATGGTATATCTGTTAAACAGGTCAACTACATAATTATTCCCTTCAAACAAAGAAGGAAAAGCACTCCTGTTATCCGACTTATAATTTGTAAACGACCCTTTTAAATTTAAATCCCCTTTTTCATAAGACCATTTGGATGATAAGCCCAAACGTTTTTGTTCTGAAAGAAAAGTATAGGGAGCATCAATTAAACCGAAAGATTCATCATAAGCACTGTTAAAATTCGTCTGATTGGCGTATATAGTAAGATTTACTTGTTCATTAAATTCATACCCTAATTTTAGATCAATATTATATCTTGAAAAAGAGTCTTCCTCGTTAGTTTCAGTAATAATTGATGATAAACCATTTGTATACACATTGGAAATTCCCATAGAATAGGTAAAACTGCCAAGGGTTCCGGTAACCGAGGCAGTGTTGCTAAAATCTGCAATATTATAATTCTGTTCGAATGAAGATTGGTTCGTTCCAATACTGGATTGAAAATCACCGCTAATTTTTTTATTCGAGGCCTTCTTACTCATTATGTTAATTACAGCAGTTGCCGCACTCATTCCATACAGCGTACTGGAAGCTCCTTTAATGATTTCAATTGATTCTATATTAGATGTGGCAAGCAATCTAAGATCATATTCTTGAGAAAAAGAAGAAGGATCAGAAACTCTTATGCCGTCTATCAAGATTAAAACCTGTCTGCCTCTGCCACCTCGGGCAAAAACACCCAACACCTCTCCCTGTCTGCCACGGCTCCCGTTGATTTCAATTCCACTTTTGGTGTTAATAATCTCCGCCACGGTTTTACCCTGGTTATTTTCCAGTTCCTTAAGGCCAATCTTAATTACCGTTTTGCCAGAGTTCTCCCTTTTTAAAGGAAATCTGGAATCACTGACCGCCACCTCATCCAATTCCTGTAACTCCATGGTATCTCTTTGGTTCTGTGCAGATACCGTTGTTAGCATTACACAAAGAATGCAAAAAAGAGAGCATCTTTTTATCATTATAGTCAAATAATATTGCGGGAAAATTGTACAGCTGTTCTATACATAAACTTTTATCCCGAAAGTTTAACATTGTTTGTTGAATTGGGCAGGTCTCCTGACTTGCGTCTTGCCACCAACCTTCCCGTGGATGTTCAAATCAAATGAACACATACAGTGGTATTGAAGTTGTAACAAGCATTCCTTATTAGAGGAATTAAGCTTACAGTTGCGGGTACAGTTCCGGATTTAAACCGGATTCCCTTTTAATTTCATTTCTAAAGAAAGAAGTGAAAACCAAAATTCAGGGCTAAGGTAATTCTATTTCTCTAGTTCGAGTCACTTTTACTTCCCAGTTTTATGATAAGCCAGAGAATTCCTATAATGAAGTGAAGTATAATAATGCCCCCTATGATATAGATGATAAGGTTTGAATCTCTACCCATATGAGAATTTTTAACAAATTTAGAAAGTATGTAATTTTAGAAATGTGACTTTTGTTACCTTGCGAAAGTGTTTATGAATTCATTCGCAATTAAATATATAGCATTCCTTAGTCTGATTCTAGCCCTTTTTTCATGTAAAAAGAAAAGTGAGATTTTTTTGCCTGAAACCTTAAAAAGGGATTTGGTTACCATCAATTATGCAAAAGGATTCTCAATTGAGAAGTCTGCTTCGGGAATTACCATAATTAAGGTGTTTGCACCCTGGCCTGATGCAGAGGAAGCTTTTACTTATGCTTTAGTGCCTAAAGAATTAAAAACACTACCTAAACTAAACAAAAAGGACTTTGATGCAATTATTAATGTTCCCGTAGAACGAATTATCGCCACCTCTACAACACATATTCCGGCTTTGGAAAATCTTGGGGTTATAGACAAGCTAATAGGTTTTCCTGATACCAAATATATTTCGTCAGAAGTCACAAGGAAAAAAATAGATATGGGAAAAATAGCAGATCTGGGCAATAACGAGTCTATTAATACTGAAATGGCCATAAACCTTAATCCTGATCTAATAGTAGGTTTCAGTATAAATAATCAGAATAAGGCCTATGAAACTCTTAAGCGTACAAATATTCCGGTTGTTTACAATGGAGATTGGACAGAAGAAACACCCTTGGGTAAGGCTGAGTGGATCAAATTCTTTGCACCTTTCTTTGACCTGGAGGAAGAGGCTGAAGACATTTTTAAGACTACTGAAACAAATTATTTAGCCGCCAAGGCTTTAGCAAAGAAAGCAACCAACAAACCGACGGTGCTTAGCGGCGCTCTTTATAAAGATGTATGGTACCTTCCAGGAGGAAAAAGTTGGGCAGCCAGCTTTATTGATGACGCCAATGCAGATTACTTATGGAGCGACACAAACTCAACAGGAAGTCTTTCATTAAGTGTTGAAAGTGTTCTTGCAAAGGCAGGTAACGCTGAATTTTGGATGTCTCCTTCTCAATTTATATCTTATTATGAACTTGATAAAGCAAGTAGGCATTATAGCCAGTTCAAAGCCTATAAAGAAAAAAGGATATACACTTTTGCAAATACACAGGGAGAAACAGGAGGTTTATTGTTTTATGAATTGGGCCCTGCCAGGCCCGATTTGATCTTAAAAGACCTTATATACATATTTCATCCCAAATTACTACCGGAACACCAGCTTTTCTTTTTTAAACCCTTACAGTAGTGCAAAGATCAAATACATACCTGTTTCCATTTCTAATCTTATTTTTGGTTTTACTTTTTTGTTTTGTACTTAATCTGAGCCTTGGATCTGTAGCCATTCCGTTTAATGAAACTATGAAGAGTATTTTTGGAGGAGCAGTAGTTAACGAATCGTGGCATTACATTATTTGGAACTACAGGATTCCAAAGGCCTTTACGGCTATTTTGGTGGGTAGTGGACTGTCTCTTAGTGGTTTATTAATGCAGACTCTTTTTAGAAACCCATTAGCAGGCCCTTTTGTTTTAGGAATAAGCTCAGGCGCAAGCTTGGGTGCAGCACTCTTAATCATGGGATCTACGCTATTTTCTCATTGGATTATTTTTGAAGTCGTCAATGACGTTTCCCTGGCCATTGCTTCAAGTATAGGAAGTTTTTTAGTTCTTTTAGCTGTAATTACAGTAGCTTCAAGAGTTAAAGATACCATGGCATTGCTCATTATTGGATTAATGTTTGGAAGTATCACAGCTGCTCTGGTAAGCGTCCTTTCTTATTTCACAGATGCTGAAAGATTGCAACAATATATATTTTGGGCATTTGGCAGCGTAGGTAATTTATCTGGGGTACAACTGGCTCTGTTAACCATTTTTATCCTGTCAGGTCTATTATTGAGTATAATTTCCGTCAAATCGCTCAACGCTTTGTTGCTGGGAGAGAATTATGCGCGCAGTCTGGGTGTACACTTAAAGAAAACTCGTTTCATAATTATTATTGCAACAGGTTTACTCGCAGGTGCGGTTACAGCTTTTGCAGGTCCCATTGCTTTTATTGGACTGGCTGTACCTCATTTAACCCGTCAAATTTTTAATACCACAGATCATAGAATATTGGTGCCTGCAGTTCTTGTATACGGAGCTATACTTCTGTTACTTTGTGATTTGATAGCTCAATTACCCTCATCCTCCTATGTATTGCCATTAAACGCTATTACTTCGGTTGTGGGCGCACCTGTGGTCATATGGTTATTGGTACGAAAGAAGAAAATGATATTTTAATCACTTATAAAAACCTCTCAATCATCTCGAAAAAAAAAGAAGATATCATCTTAGAAGCCAAGAAGTTAACCATTGGGTATACTTCAGGCAAAAAGCTAACGAATGTAGCTGACCATATAAGTTTTGGACTGTCCAAAGGTGAACTCGGGGCAATTGTTGGCATAAACGGTATTGGCAAATCAACACTTTTACGGACTTTGGGCCGAGTGCAGTCCAAATTATCGGGTTCAGTAATGATAAAGAATAAACCCATTGAATCTTTAAAATCAGATGAGCTCGCAACCCTTGTGAGTGTAGTGCTTACAGAACCAATTGCATCAAAAAATCTGACAGTATCACAACTTGTTAGTTTGGGAAGACATCCTTATACCAACTGGATTGGGACTTTATCTGCTGACGATCAATCAAAAATCCTAAAGGCAATTGAAATTTTAGAATTGGAAAATTTACGACATAATAAATGTTATGAACTTAGTGATGGGCAATTGCAAAAGGTCATGATCGCAAGGGCATTGGCACAGGATACCGAGATTATACTTTTGGATGAGCCCACTACACATTTAGATCTCTATCATAAAGTGCACATATTAAAACTATTACAAAGAATAGCTCATGATACGAATAAGGTGGTTCTTTATACTACTCATGAAATAGATCTTGCCATTCAGCTTTGTGATAAAATATTTATTATGAACAAGGCCAATAATAATTTTGGCGCTCCCTGTGAACTTATTGAGAGCAAAAGCTTTGAGGATTTATTCCCCAAAGACACCATTACCTTTAACCCGGAATCAGGTTCATATAAGATTAATAAGTAAGTTAAGCTACTACTGAAAATTTAATGTTAATCAATTATCTTTACTTTACAGAATCAATACTCTATGGAAGCCTATTTGGTTTATGGTATACTTGCCTTGGTTTTTTTGGTGGCCGGTTATTTTTTAGGTAACTACATCCAAAATCTTAAAACAAAATCGAGTCACAGCACCCTTCTCGAACGTGAGCAACAGCTCAGGAATAACCTTACAGAAATGGAGAAAAGGTTAGCATTAGGTATTGAAGAAACTAGTGAATTACGGTCGCAAAAGGAACGCTTAGGGATTCAGATTAGTCGATATGAAGCCGAAATGGAAAACTTGCAACAAAAAAATACGGAGCAGAAGGCAGATGTAGAAAAACTTCAGGAAAAGTTTACCAAAGAATTTGAAAATTTGGCAAATAAAATATTAGATGTAAAGTCTGAGAAATTCACAAAGCAGAATAAAGAAAATATTGAAAATATTCTTAATCCATTAAAAGAAAAGATTAAAACATTTGAGGACAAAGTTGAGAAGAGTCAAAAAGAAAATATCAGTATCCATTCCTCCCTTAAAGAACAATTATTAAACCTGCAAAGTCAAAATTTAAAAATTACCCAGGAAGCAGAAAACCTGACAAAAGCGCTAAAAGGAGATAGCAAAATGCAAGGAAATTGGGGAGAATTAGTACTGGAGAGGGTCCTTGAAAAATCAGGTCTTGAAAAAGACAGGGAATATTCAGTTCAGCAAAGTTTTACCAGGGAAGATGGCAGCAGGGTATTGCCAGACGTAATAATTAATCTCCCTGATGGCAAAAAAATGGTTGTAGATTCTAAGGTGTCTCTTACTGCATATGAACGTTATATTAATGTCGAAGAAGAATTTCAGGAAAAATATTTAAAAGAACATATAAGTTCTATAAAGAACCATGTGGATCAGTTATCTTCAAAAAAATATGAAGATCTTTATGAAATGGAAAGCCCGGATTTTGTTCTGATGTTTGTTCCTATAGAACCTGCTTTTGCAATCGCAATAAACAATGATAACTCTATTTATAATAAAGCATTTGAGCAAAATATTGTAATTGTCACACCTTCAACCTTATTGGCAACACTTCGCACTATTGATAGCATGTGGAATAATGAGAAGCAGCAAAGAAATGCCATTGAAATTGCCAGGCAAGCCGGTGCATTATATGATAAATTTGAAGGATTTATATCCGATTTAACCAAAGTGGGTAAAAAAATGGATGAGGCAAAGATTGAGTACAAGGGTGCTATGAATAAATTGGTAGAAGGTCGTGGGAATATTATAACAAGTATAGAAAAGCTTAAAAAAATGGGAGCTAAAACGAAAAAATCTCTGCCGGATAAATATCTTGAACGAGCCCAGCAAGATGATTTTGATGAAAAACTAAATTAGAATACATGAAAAAAGCTTTATTCATTGGGGTTACCATTATAATTTTGGCTTTTGCCTCTTTCTTTGCCTTTGTTTATTATGTGCCCTACAGTGAAGGTGTCCGATCTGGTGAGCTAATAAAAATTAGTCATAAAGGAGTAGTTATGAAAACATGGGAAGGCGAATTAAGCCAGGGTATTTCGGGTGCACAAATATTTATGTTTTCCGTGTCCAATAAAAAGAAAGATGTAATTGATAAGTTGAAAGAATATCAAGGCGCCTACGTAAAACTGAATTACGAGGAACGCTATACTACATTCTCCTGGTGGGGTGATACAAAATACTTCATTACCGAGGTCAAACTCGAAAAATCACCACATTTAAACAATTAATTTCTTAAGAAAAGGCTTGCTCTAAGCTTTGTTCGAGTTCAAAAATCAACATAATTAAAGTAATTTTGCTGCTTCTGCATCCAAAAACCAGTTTAACCTTCCTGAATTGGTCGCAACAAGAGAAGCAGGGTAGGTTTTATAGTTTCCATTCCTCTCAATTATCTCAAACACTTTTTGTGCCTTATTTTCACCTGTAACTAAAAAACAACCTCTTTTGCATTATTTATAATATTGCCTGTAAGCGTAACTCGTTTCTGGCCCGATTCAGGATGCTCTGCAATCTCACAATAGGCCTTAGCATTCCATAAGTTGATCTGGTTTGGAAATATAGAAGCTGTATGCCCATCATCACCTAGTCCTAGGATAACAAGATCAAATTGTGGCTCCATTCCGACCTTAGGAAGGTTTTTTTCTAAAAGATCTGCATATCTTTTGGCTTCTACTACTGGTTGATTCTCCCTCTTAATTCTATATACGTTGCCCGAAGGAAGTTCTATTTTCGAAAATAAATACTCATTGGTCATCTTGTAGTTGCTTTCATTATCATCAGGCGGAACGCAGCGTTCATCACCCCAATAGAACTGAACTTTGGACCAATCTATCTCATTTTTAAAATGTTCTGCCAATTCCTTAAAAACCTCCTTGGGAGTACTCCCCCCTGACAAGGCAATATGTGAAAAATTATTTTTGGCGATAAGATTACTAAGGTATTCTGAAAATAATCTTGCTGTTTGCTTTTTTGATTCTGTTATATTGAATTCCATCATTCGAGCTTAACGTATTACACAGAAGCCAGGGTCATCTGCAAGATTTTCCCCCGGATTTCGCCAGCTGTAAATACCTTCAAAAAGTTCGTCAGCATTTTGAGGACCCCAGACTCCCGAGGAATAGCCATAGGTTTTAACATCTGTTCCGTTCTTCCAGTATTCTAAAATTGGATCCACAAACTCCCAAGCAGCTTCTACTTCATCTGCCCGCGCATATAAGGTTGGATCTCCCTGCATTGCATCTAACAAGAGTCTTTCATAAGCGCTCATTACGTTTATCTCCGATAGACCGGAATAGTAAAATTCAAGATTCGCTCGCTCTACCTTAAAACCCTGCCCCGGAACTTTAACCCCAAATTTTATTAAAATCCCTTCATCTGGCTGTATTCGTATTATTAGCTTATTGTCTTTATCAATAATCCCTGATTCACTAAAAATATGATGATGAGGCGATTTAAAATGTATTACTACTTCTGTAACTTTTGTAGGCATTCTTTTTGCAGTTCTCACGTAAAAAGGCACATCTTTCCATCGCCAGTTATCGATGTAAAATTTTAATGCCGCGTAGGTTTCTGTAGTAGATTCAGGATCCACTCCTTCTTCTTCTCTATAACCTGGTACCCTTTCGCCCATTATATTTGAAGCCAAATATTGGCCTTTAATAGTATTTTTAAAGAGTGTTTCCTCATCTCTCATAATCCTCAGGGATTTCAGGGCTTTTACTTTCTCGTTCCTTATTTCTTCGGCTTTATCATCAATAGGTGGTTCCATCACTACCAACGAGATAATTTGCAATAGGTGATTCTGGAACATATCCCGTAATGCTCCCGATTTATCATAATAACCACCTCTTTTTTCAACTCCTACCGTTTCTGCATTAGTAATCTCCACATGATGAATGTAATTTCTGTTCCACAATGGTTCAAATATGCTATTTGCAAATCTGGTTATCAAAAGGTTTTGAACTGTTTCTTTACCCAGGTAGTGATCTATCCTGTAAATCTGGGGTTCATTAAAGTATTTTTGAAGTCCACTATTTAGATTTTTAGCGGTTTCGTAACTGTAACCAAATGGTTTTTCTACGATAATCCTTTTCCAGCCCTGAGACTCATCTGCTAATTCCTGGTCAGCGAGATTCATTGCAATGGTCTCATAAATATTTGGAGGAGTCGACAAATAGAACATAAAATTGTTTTCCGTACCATGCTTTTCGTTAAGTGAGGAGATACGTTCTTTTAATTTGCTGTAATCTGAATCGTAATCCTTCCCAATATCAGTATAAAAGATCTTATTGGCAAAGGCCTTTATATAGGCTTCGTCATGACCATTAAACATCTCCCTTAAATACTTGCTTTTAGTAACAACCTTCTCTCTAAATTCCTGATCACTTAAGATACTTCTACTGGTTCCTAAAACGACAAAGTTTTCGGCCAGATGGTTTCCCTTATAAAGATCAAACAAAGCCGGAATAAGCTTTCTTGCGGTAAGATCACCTGAAGCACCAAAAATTATCAGCATTTGATTTTCTACTTTACTCATAGACAGTTAAATTAATTATTTAGTTTTAAACTTTGAGAGAAAATGCAAAGAGACCCTAAATTGGATATTTTAAATTATTTTTGAATCTCGCCTTTGGCTAAGATAAAATTTATTTACTTCTCCATAAGAAGAAATTTAAGGTCTCCATTCTAAGTCGAATAAACATATAAAACTATAATTATGGAAAATAATACATATGATTTTGGACTGGTGGGTCTTGGTGTTATGGGTCGCAATTTTATTTTAAATGTGGCAGACCACGATTATAAAGCTTTTGGTTATGACCTTGATCCCGAAAAGGTAAGTGCGTTAATAAAAGAAGGGGGAGATAAAGACAGGGTAAATGCGTCTGGTGATATTAATTCTTTTGTTGAAGCCCTCTCGCACCCTCGTAAAATTATGTTATTGGTGCCCGCAGGAAAGATTGTGGATGCTGTGATTGAAAGTTTGCTGCCCTATTTATCACCGGATGATATTATAATTGATGGAGGAAATTCGTTTTTTACTGATACAGACAGAAGAGAAGCGTATTTACAGTCCAAAGGAATTCATTTTTTTGGTGCAGGTGTTTCCGGTGGCGCAGAAGGGGCAAGAAAGGGCCCTAGCATTATGCCCGGCGGTTCCAGGATTGCCTACAAGGAAGTACAGCCTATTTTTGAAGCAGTGGCTGCTAAATTTAATAATGAACCCTGTGTGGCCTATATGGGCCCAAAATCTGCCGGAAATTATGTAAAAATGGTGCACAATGGAATAGAATATGGATTAATGCAATTAACCGCTGAATTTTACGATCTACTGCAAAAGGGAGGTCAGCTAGACAATGATGAATTGCATAAAGTCTATTCTGAATGGAACAAAGGAGATTTGCAGTCCTTTTTGGTGGAGATAAGCGCAAAAATATTTGAGAAAAAAGATCCTATGGGTCAGGGTCAATTAGTAGATAAAATTTTAGATAAAGCCAAGCAAAAAGGCACGGGTAAGTGGACTTCTCAAAACGCAATGGATATTGGAATTCCGATTCCGACAATAGATATTGCAGTTAGCATGCGTGAGATTTCAGCTCTAAAACAAGAAAGAGGATTAGCGTCAAAAATTTATGAGCGAGGTACAACAGACTTCGAAGAAAAGCAAAAACTTATTGCAAAAGCAGAAAAAGCCATGTATTTCGCATTTATAATTACGTATGCACAAGGAATGCATCAATTAAAGGCAGCTTCCAATGAATATGGATATGAGCTTAGTCTGGCAACTATAGCCAGAATTTGGAGGGCAGGATGTATTATTAGAGCGGCTCTGCTCGAAGATATTTCCCAGGCATTTGAGAAAGACAAAGATTTAGCAAATCTTCTTTTGGCACCTTCATTTGTTGAAAAAATACAGGATTCTTTAGGAGCAACGAGAGAACTCGTAACTTATGCAGCAGAGAATTGTATTCCTATGCCGGGACTTTTTAACGCGCTTAGTTATTTTGATGCCTATACCTCTGAAAGACTGCCTTTAAATCTTATTCAGGCTCAGCGAGATTACTTCGGATCACATACCTATGAACGAACAGACAGGGAAGGTATTTTCCATACCGATTGGGGCTAATTTTGTAAAAACTTGTTTTGTTTTCAATAAATACAGGAAGTAGATAAAAAAAACCATTCTATACCCTGACTAGGAGGTAATAAAACCAACAAGCATAACCTAATGCTTAAGGATTGAACAGATAAAATAAAAGTAATGCAAACAAGCCATGAAAATTTAGTCCATGTTTAGCTCTAAAATAAAACGTCAATTCCGGAAATTCATTCACCTGTATTTGTTTCTACTCATAGTTTCGGGCGGAATAGCCCAAAATAAGCCTTTATACATTCAGGATATTACTGGCATGCATCCGGTGCTTCCCGAAGGAATATGGTTATCACATGAACACATATTGGTCGATTTTATTGGGGCAGATAGTATTAATTCGGGTTCATGGAATCGGGTTGAAGTTGTAAAACACATACTCCCTTTTCTGAAAGAACTTCAGAGCCTTCATGTGAAATACTTTATTGATGCCACTCCACAATACCTGGGTCGTGATGTACACCTATTAAAGGAACTTGCAGACAAGACCGGCATAAGAATTATTACTAATACCGGGCTTTATGGGGCTCAGAATAACAAATTTATCCCGGACATTGCCAGGAGAAATACAGCTGAAGAATTAGCGCAGCAATGGTTGGAGGAATTTGAAGAAGGAATTGATGGCACCACCATAAAACCTGGTTTTATAAAAATAAGCGTAGACAATACGGATTCCCTGAGTCCCATGCATGTAAAGTTAGTTAAAGCCGCAGCCCTATGTCACTTAAAAAGTGGTTTGACAATTGCCTCACATACAGGAAAGGCACTTGCGCTTTGGCCACAATTGGAGATTCTATCTGAACAAGGGGTGTCACCAAAAGCTTTTATTTGGGTCCATGCACAAGCTGAAGAAGAAGAAACAAACTTTCAAAAAGCAGCAAAAACAGGTTGTTGGATAAGCCTGGATGGTTTAGCTTGGGAGATGGACAAGCATATTGAAAAACTACTATATGCGAAAAGAAATGGTTTTTTAGATCAAATTTTGATATCACACGATGGCGGATGGTATGACCCACAGAAAAAATCGCAAAACATTCAACCCTATACACCAATCTTCAAAACACTGCTCCCACTCCTAAGGTCCAAAGGATTTACCGAGGATGAAATTAATCTTCTAATTTCAGTTAACCCTTCTAAGGCCTATGCCATTCATAAAAGGAGCATGGGCACATTGCAAGAAAATCCATAAATATCAAATTGATTCTCATTTGAGAATACCGTTCATTCTACTTATTTGCTCAAATACATCTTTCGTTTAGAATACAGTTCGTAGAACTGATCATCTTTCAAATTATCTATAAACAAAATACTTTCACCGGTGCTTTTCATTTCAGGTCCTAAATTTTTATTAACATTCGGAAATTTATTAAATGAAAAAACGGGTTGTTTTATTGCAAAGCCCTCCAACTTGGGGTTAAAGTTAAAATCACTTATCTTTTTTTCCCTCAGCATAACCTTGGTTGCATAATTAACGTAGGGTTCTCCGTATGCCTTAGAAATAAAAGGAACAGTCCGGGATGCTCTTGGATTTGCCTCTATGATATAAACCATATCATCCTTTATAGCAAACTGAATATTTATTAAACCAACTGTATTCAAGGCCAGAGCGATATTTTTGGTGTGATCCTTAATTTGTTGCATTACAAATTCACCCAGGTTGAATGGTGGCAGGGTAGCATTAGAATCCCCTGAATGTATCCCACAGGGCTCTATATGCTCCATTATTCCAATAATATATACCTCTTTTCCATCGCATATGGCATCGGCCTCGGCTTCTATGGCGCCATCCAAATAATGATCCAGTAAAAGTTTATTGTTGGGAATTTTACGAAGCAGATCTACCACGTGTTCTTCCAGTTCTTCCTTATTAATTACAATTTTCATTCCCTGCCCACCCAGTACATAGGAAGGTCTTACTAATAATGGGAAATCAAGTTCATCTGCTAAATCCAGAGCTTCTTCTGCACTTTCTGCAACTCCAAATTCCGGATATGGAATTTTATTAGCCTGCAATAATTTGGAAAAACTGCCTCTGTCTTCTGCAAGGTCTAATGACTCGAAACTTGTCCCTATAATTTTAATCCCGTATTTATCTAATTTTTCTGCTAATTTAAGAGCGGTTTGTCCTCCTAACTGAACAATTACGCCCTCGGGTTTTTCATGTCTAATAATGTCATAGATATGTTCCCAAAACACCGGTTCAAAATATAATTTATCGGCAGTATCAAAGTCTGTAGATACGGTTTCCGGGTTACAATTAATCATGATAGTTTCATAGCCGCATTCCGCAGCTGCAAGGACGCCATGTACACAGCAATAATCAAATTCAATCCCCTGTCCTATCCTATTGGGACCTGACCCAAGAACAACAATTTTTTTTCGATCTGTTACGATGCTGTCATTGGCCACGAATCTCTCCCCCTCAGGGGTTTCAATTTCTTCTTCAAAGGTAGAGTAATAATAGGGCGTCATCGCTTTAAATTCAGCTGCACACGTATCCACCAACTTATAGACCCGGTTAATCTTTAAGGATATTCTTTTCTTATGAACTTCACTCTCATAGCAGTCCAACATATGGGCTATTTGTCTATCTGCAAAACCTTTTTGCTTTCCTTCGAGTATCAATTCCCTGGGCAGACTTTCAATGCTATATTTGGAGATTTCCTTTTCCAGTAGATTCAATTCTTCATATTGTTTTAAGAACCACATATCTATTTTTGTGATTTCGTGTATTCTGCTAAGAGGAATGCCCAGTTGAATGGCATCATAAATTACAAAAACCCTGTCCCAGCTGGGAACAGTTAGTTTATTTATAATCTGGTCATAATTTTTATATCCTTTCCCGTCAGCTCCCAAGCCATTTCGCTTAATTTCAAGAGACTGAGTAGCTTTATGCAGGGCTTCCTGAAAAGAACGCCCTATTCCCATAACTTCACCAACCGATTTCATCTGCAGACCCAGGGTTCTGTCTGACCCTTCGAACTTATCAAAATTCCATCGAGGTATTTTAACAATTACATAATCGAGTGTTGGCTCAAATAATGCTGAGGTGGATTTGGTTATCTGATTTTCCAATTCGTCTAAAGAGTAGCCAATAGCTAATTTCGCCGCAATCTTGGCAATAGGATATCCTGTAGCTTTTGAAGCCAGGGCAGATGATCTGGATACTCTTGGGTTGATTTCAATGGCTATAATATCTTCTTTTTCATCAGGACTGACTGCAAATTGGACATTACATCCTCCGGCAAAATCTCCAATACTTCTCATCATGTGTATTGCCATATCACGCATTCTTTGAAAAGTGCGGTCAGATAAGGTCATTGCAGGTGCCACTGTAATAGAGTCTCCTGTATGGATACCCATTGGGTCCATATTTTCAATGGTGCAAATAATAACAACATTATCATTTTTATCGCGGAGTAATTCAAGTTCATACTCCTTCCATCCCATAAGAGCCTTGTCTATCATCACCTCATGTATGGGTGATACTTCAAGCCCTATACTTAAAAGATCATCAAAATCCTCTGGTTTATATACAATTGAAGCCCCGGCACCGCCAAGTGTATATGATGCTCTAATTACGAGGGGAAAACCAAATTCCTGGGCAATCTCCTTTCCCTCAAGAAAGGAAGTAGCAGTAGATTGGGGTGCCATTCCAATACCTATTTTAATCATTAGCTCGCGGAATTTCTCACGATCTTCCGTGATATTTATGGCATTTATATCAACACCTATAATTTCAATTCCAAAGTCATCCCAAATACCTTTGTCTCCAGCCTCAATACACAAATTCAGCGCAGTTTGTCCACCCATAGTTGGTAAGACTGCATCAATATTCGGATGCTGTTTTAATATATGAACAATAGACTTAGTGGTAAGCGGGAGAAGATAAATATGATCTGCCATAGTAGGATCGGTCATAATAGTAGCCGGATTACTATTTATCAAGACGGTCTCAATACCATCTTCTCTTAATGAACGCAGAGCTTGTGAACCAGAATAATCAAATTCACATGCCTGTCCAATTATTATTGGTCCGGACCCTATTATTAGAATTGATTTTAGATCTTTACGTTTTGGCATTTTTTAGCTTTTAATTACTTCTTGGATAAAAAAAAGGTGCTACTTTTAAAAAGTAACACCTAATTATTTTAAAAAATTCAATCATTATTTTTTATGTCTCGGCTCTGTAGATACACTAAGTTTTTTTCTTCCTTTAGCCCTTCTTCTCGAAAGAACTTTACGTCCGCTTACTGAAGCCATGCGCTCCCTAAATCCATGTTTATTTCTTCTTTTGCGCTTGGATGGCTGATATGTTCTTTTCATTACTGCTTTTTTTACTTTGGCTTCCCAAAATCTGCGCGCAAATATACGAAGAGTTTTTGCTTTGGCAAATGGAATTAAAAAAATATTTCGGATAGTTTTAGTACTTTTGCGGGAACTTAAAAATTCTTCCATTAAAAGTTGAAAAAGTTATCATGTTTGCTGATTTATATGCTCATTAATACGACATTAATTGGGCAATCAACCATGGAGTACAACCTATCCTTGGGTGATGTTTTTACAATTAAACAGGACGCCAATCAAATAATAACTCAGGAAATAGAAGGAGCAACACATGAAATCATCAATACGCTTCACGGGATATTGGAATTTAGAGTTAAGGGAGATAATAATAATACTTATGCCATAGACGTAATGTTTAAAGACCTTAACTTAAAAATGACATCGAGTATTCAGGGGGAATTGATGAATATACACGCCAAGGAATATGAAGAAGATGATGCCCAATCTAAAATCTTTAATAGTCTACTAGATGTTCCTATTCAGATCATTTTAGCCAGAACAGGTGATATTTTAGAAGTAAGTGGCGGCGATAGCCTGGTATCAAAAATGGCGAACGCATCGGGCTTGAAAGATGAATTTTCATTAAACATGATGAAAAAATCTCTGGAAAAAGAATTTGGCTCGGAAGCGCTTTCCAATAGTTATAAACAACTGACATTCTTATACCCAGGCACTGCAATAGAGGTAGGTGATAGCTGGAATAATGAATATGCTGGTAAACTTCAGGCGCAAAACACTTGGACCCTAAATGAGATTACCGATGCCAGTGCCAATATAGTGGGCAAAGCCCTGGTGGTAATGGATGTTGTTGAGTCGTCTTCAACGATGAAACTCAGTGGTACGCAGGAATCATCTGTCATAACCGATATCACTACTGGCTTTGTTAAAAAAATGACGGTCCGCGGATTAGCTGAAGGATATACAACTATGACTCAGATGGGGGATCAGGAAATCCCAACAATTATAAAATCAACAATTATTTACGAATTAATAGAAAATTAAATATGTTCAACAAGATTATTAAACTGATTATAGCTGGGCTTATCATTGCGTATGCCGTATACCAGTTCATAGAGGGCAATATTGGAAACGGTATTTTTTTGATTTTACTTTCTTCGATTTTTGTATTTCTTTATTTCAGGAATGAATTTATTCTTCTGGCTTTCCTTAGGATGCGTAAGCAGGACATGGCCGGAACAGAAAAATGGTTACAAAAAATAAAGAATCCTGAATCTTCTCTTACCCAAAAACAGCAAGGTTATTACAATTACTTGTTCGGTATTATCTTTTCCCAAAAAAATCTTACTCAGGCTGAAAAATATTTTAGAAAGGCACTTAAATTGGGTTTAAATATGGACTATGATGTGGCCATGGCTAAACTTAGTCTGGCCGGAATAGCGATGCAAAAAAGAAGGAAAAGAGAAGCAACAACACTCCTTCAGGAAGCCAAAAAGCTTGATAAGAACAACATGCTTACTGATCAGATAAAAATGATGCAGCAGCAAATGAAGAAAATTTAAAGGCTTACTTTGATACTTTATAATACCCCTTATTAGGAATTTCTAAAGTATAGGTTTTACCTGAAGCATTATTAAGGTGAGGTTCCCTTAACCAAGGGTTATGACGTTTAAGAATTTTGTAGTTGATTTCATATTGTTGAGCGAAATCCGCAAAATTTTGTACCGGTTCATTTACAACCACATTAAATGTTGGTACTGCATTATAAAGATCATCATTTTCAATGTCAAATCCGTATTTGTCCGGATTACTGAGTATTTCTTTTATGGCCAATATCCGAAATACATAACGGCCTGTTTCCTCTCCTAATAGTAAATCATAATAATCATTAGCCTTCTGAATACCCATATACTTGTTTATAGAGCCTGGACCGGCATTGTAAGCAGCGGCAGCAAGGGTCCAACTACCATATTTTTCTTTGTATTTCTGTAAATATCTGCATGCAACCTCCGTGGACTTTTCCAAGTGATAGCGCTCATCAACATTGTCATTTATTTCAAGGCCATATTCTCGGCCAGTGGCTCTCATTATTTGCCAAAATCCTGTAGCCCCGGCATGAGACACCACATTTTGCAAGCCACTTTCAGCTACTGCTAAATATTTGAAATCATCAGGAATGCCATTTTTAGACAATATAGGTTCAATTACAGGGAAATATTTATGAGCGCGTTTCATTAGTAGAAGAGCATTAGATTGCCAATAGGTATTTACCAAAAACTCTCGGTCTACACGTTCCATTATTTCAGGGTCTTCCTGGGGTACTATTTCGTTAGCAAAATTTAAATCAGCTGGAATTTCAATAGCTGAAATTCGATATTCGTTGGAAACATTTTTGTCTTTTATTTCCATGTCTTTCCCCTGATATTCATCACCAAAATTATCCCCTTGTTGCACTGCAAAGATTAGGGTGCTTATTACAAAAACAACTCCTAAAATCATCAGCATATTCTTAAATATTCTCATAATAAATTATTTAGTGACCTATCAAAGGTATAAAATACAACTCCGTTATTCCAAAATAATTGTGGGCAATCGTTCATTAAACCATTTATATCTATGAATGATCATGGTATGGGTTCCATTCTTAACTATATAACAATTCTTAATATATTGTATAGGAAAAACCGCATCATTATCTCCATGGATATGAATTAAATTTGAACCGTAACTGCTTTGATCCCAATGAACTATCTTATCTATACACCAATCAATGTAATATTTATCGCGCACGGCCAGGTATTCTTCATATAATTCCAGACGTTTTGTCACCATCTCCCCAAAAGCGTATTTAACCAAAAGTTCAACATTATTTATCAAACCGGTTGGTAGCAATTTGTGAATTTTGGTGTATTTAGCAAATAGCAGGCGTTTAGGTAATTCCGATTTTTGTTTAATGCTCGAAATGATAATTACTTTTTCTACTTCTATTTGCTTTGCCATTTCTTGCACAAGCAATCCTCCTAATGATACACCAATAAGCACAGGCCTCTCATGTCTTATTTGCCTGCACATGTCAGTTGCATAGGCTTCAAATGTAATTCCGTATTCCGGAACAGACCATTCTAATAAATGTATTTCAAATTTGTCTTTCGGTAATTTAATATTCTTAAAAATAGCAGAGCTTGCGGCCATTCCCGGCATGAAATAAACTGGAATTTTAGTATTGCTCATTTAATCTAAACTCTTGATTTTACTAGGAAATTAGCAATTTTTTTGTTACTTTTGTGCGCTGATTGTTAATTTACCACTGCCAGTTAGAGAATTAAACATTGGCTAACAATATTGATAATTACGATTATTGCAAGATCGTAATTTTTTTATCTGAAACCATTTTAAATCATACTATATGAATGAAGTAGCAATTAAGGATAATAGTTTCTTACGTCAATTCGAAACTAAGGTTGATGGTCATCTTGCCAAGATTGAATACTCTTCGCAGGAAAGAAAAGTTTTTTTAACCAAATTGGTTATTCCTGAGGAAATATCTCAAGAAGGTTTTAAAGAAGAATTTATTAAGGCAGTTTTGAATCTCATACAGGAACAAAAACTCAGAGTGGTTCCAACAAGTCCTCAAATTGCAGGTTTTTTACGAAAGAACAGACAATATAAGGAAATGCTCCCGGTAGGCATCCGGATTTAAAAATTTACGAACCTCCTTTCAGGAGGTTTTTTTATGCCCATACTTCATTTACCACAAAATTTATTTGTACCAATCCATCTTCATAAATATCCACAAGAGTTACTTCGTGTAAAGTATTTACTAATTGAGGATTCCAGGGTGTTTTAACTTTTATGTAGTTATCCGTGAACCCATGTATATAACCCTCCTTATTTTCACTTTCAAACAATACAGTCCTTTTCATACCCAATTGGCCTTCATAAAATGCCCTTCTTTTTTTAACTGATAAGCTTCGCAACATTTTGCTTCGCTTACTTCTTACATTCTTTGGCACCACATTGGACATAGTTGCTGCGGGAGTGCCATCTCGTTCCGAATAAGTAAAAACATGCAAATAGGAGATTTCCAACTCATTTAAAAAATTATACGTTTCCAGAAAGTGCGTATCCGTTTCACCGGGAAATCCCACTATAACATCGACGCCAATGCACGCATGAGGCATGACTTTCCTGATTTTTTTAACCCTATCAACATAGAGATCCGTGAGATAACGCCTTTTCATTTGTTTAAGAAGTTCATCGCTCCCACTTTGCAAAGGGATGTGAAAATGCGGTACGAAGGTATTACTGCCCGCGACGAAATCAATGGTTTCATTTTTCAGTAGGTTAGGTTCTATTGAAGATATTCGAAATCTGTGAACACCTTCAACCCTATCCAAAGCTTTTACAAGTTGGAAGAAAGTATGCTCATGCTTCTTATTCCCGAATTCTCCTTTACCATAATCCCCAATATTTACACCGGTCAGTACAATCTCCTTTATACCTTGTTCTGATATCTCCTTCGTATTTTTCAATACATTCACAAGGGTGTCGCTTCTTGAAATACCCCTGGCAAGAGGGATAGTGCAATATGTGCATTTATAATCGCAGCCATCCTGTACTTTTAAAAAGGCTCGGGTTCTATCTCCAACCGCATAACTGCCAACATAGAAATCCGCCTCTTCAATTTCACAGGAATGAATTACTCCAAAATCATTTTTAGAAAGGTCATTTATATAGTCTAATATCTTAAACTTCTCTGTAGCACCTAAAACAAGATCCACGCCATGAATATCTGCCAGGTCTTGAGGTTTTAATTGGGCATAACAACCAATGGCTGCAACAAAAGCTTCGGGATTTGTTTTTTGTGCTTGTCTTACTAGCGTTTTAAAGCGTTTATCTGCATTCTCTGTTACCGAACAGGTATTTATGACATACATATCTGCACGATCAGTGAAATCTACACGATCGTATCCTTTATTCTCAAAACTCCTTGCAATGGTCGAAGTTTCAGAGAAGTTTAGCTTACAACCCAGTGTATAAAATGCTACTCTCTTCTTCATTAAAAACTATGATACAAAATTATAGATGGCAAAGATATCAAAAATTAGGGCCAAACATCCTAGCGATAGGTGCTTGGAAAATACTTATGCCCTTTCACTGAGTTTAGAATTGCGTACGTTGAATATAGCAGGGGTTATCTATTAGAAATTCCTATAGTTTTTTGTCAACTCAAAAACGTGGTTCATGATATCTGCCTCTTGTTCATCAAAAATAACTCCCCTTCTTGCCATCATTACTTCTGCAGCTTCAAAAGCTTTCTTAGGCAAATATGTAGTAAACCCGGAAGCTCCACCCCAACTAAAGCTGGGTATAAAATTTCTTGGAAAACCCGGCACGTAGATATTTGCGTTCACTCCGATCACAGTTCCCGTATTAAACATTGTATTAATAGCTGTCTTGCTGTGATCACCCATCATAAGCCCGCAAAATTGAAGCCCTGTGTGTTCAAATCGCTCGGTGGCATAATTCCACAAACGCACTTTGGCATAATTATTTTTCAAATTTGAATTGTTTGAATCCGCCCCGATATTACACCACTCTCCTAACACGGAGTTTCCTAAATAACCATCATGCCCTTTGCTCGAATTACCAAAAATCACCGAATTATTTATTTCTCCACATACTTTGCCAAATGGGCCAACTGTTGTCGGTCCGTAAATCTTCGCCCCCATTTTTACAACAGCCTTTTCACATAAAGCAAATGCTCCCCGGATCAGGTTTCCTTCCATTATTTCAGAGTCCTTTCCTAAGTATATAGGCCCGTTAGTGGCATTTAATATACTGTATTCCACTTTGGCGCCTTCCTCAAGAAAAATATGCTCAGCATTGATTAAATGATTGGTGGAAGATATTGGCGTACTTCGCCTTCCTCTGGTAATCATATCAAAGTCCTGCTGTAAAGCAAACCCATTTTTAGAAAAAATATCCCAGGTATTTACAACTCGAAGTAAATCTCCTTCAAAATTTATTATTTTAAAATCTGAAAAATCAACTTCTTTTTCGGCATCTTCTGAAAAATATGCTATAACCACATCATCTTTAAAAACGGCTTCGCTCTTTTTTAAATTACGTATAATAGAGACAAGTTCTTCCGTTGGACAGAAAGATGCGTTCAGTAAAATATTAGGGGTGCTATTAATTAACGGATATTTTTTAGAAAGATATTCTTCCGTCTTTGTGCTGGTCGTTGCATTGAGATGCTTTTCCCATTTTTCCCTAATTGTAAGTATCCCGATTCTAATATCAGCAACAGGTCTGGTATAAGTAAAAGGTAATAACGAATTCCTGATTTCACTGTCAAAGAGAATATAATTCATCTATTTAAATTTTAAATAAAAATAAAAAAATAACGCCCCCGATTGTAATCGGAGGCGCATCTTTATATCTTATTTTAAAAAGTCTACTTTTCTTCAGCACCCGGCTTGGTATCCTTAGCCTCTGGTGTAGAAGTGTTTGCCTCCTTTTTAAACTTTTTATATTTGCTCTTAAATTTATCTATTCTACCTGCTGTATCTACCAATTTAGCCTTGCCGGTATAGAAAGGATGAGAGGTTCTTGAGATTTCTAATTTAACCAAGGGGTATTCCACACCCTCAACTTCTAAAGTCTCTTTTGTAGCTGCGGTAGATTTGGTGATAAACACATCGTCATTAGACATGTCCTTAAATGCTACCAACCTGTAATTATCCGGATGTATACCTTTTCTCATTTTATATTCTTTTAAACTTCTGAATTTTCAGCCTGCAAATTTAATTAATTTTCTCAGAAACAACAATTTTAATTTGTCAAAAATAAAATCTTAAAAATTGTATCTTTAGATGTAACAAAAATAAGACTTAAACAACTAACTAGTTAAAACAACAAAATCATATCAAAATGGAAGAAAATCAACCTAAAACCGGAAAGTTTTCATTGAATTACGGATTAATCCTAGGAACAATCGGAGTAGTTTTTGGCATTATGTTATATAGCATGGATGCCCATTATTCGCAGGACCCGAGTAATACAGTTATCAGTATATTAATTATGGTTGGCGTCATTATTTGGGGTATTTTTAATTTCAGAAAGGCCAATGGAGGATTTTTAACTTTAGGTGAGGCCGTAAAACTAGGAGCTGGAATAGCCTTAGTTGCCGGAATTATAACAGTTATTTATACCTTGTTTTTATCTAATGTACTCGATCCTGAGTTTGCAGTAAAAATTGCAGAAACCACAAAAGCAGCTAGTGAAGAGGCTGGTCAGATGTCAGATGCTCAAATACAACAGCAATATGACGGTACAATAAATTATTTTTGGATTTCCTACCCCTTCATTTTAATATTTAATATCATAGCTGGTTTAATTATTGGACTTATCGGAGGTTTGATACTGAAAAAAGCAAAACCAGATTATTAATTATTAAAAATTGTACTTTTGATAGGAATTTCCTTCAGAACTCAATGAATCTATCTATAGTTATTCCTTTACTTAACGAAGAAGAGTCTTTAGAAGAACTCCATGATTGGATTACAAGTGTTATGCAATCCAATCATTTTTCATACGAGATCTTCTTTATTGATGATGGCAGTACAGACCATTCATGGAAAGTAATTGAACAGTTAGCAAAAAAGAATGAAGACGTAAAAGGCATACGGTTTCATAAGAATTTTGGAAAATCTCAGGCACTTCATGCAGGATTTAAAATAGCGCAGGGCGATGTAATAGTTACTATGGATGCTGATCTTCAGGACAATCCTGAAGAAATACCCGAATTATACGACCTTATTACAAAAGAAGGTTATGACCTGGTTTCGGGATGGAAGAAAAAAAGATATGATTCTCTGATCGCCAAGAATATTCCTTCCAAACTTTTTAATTGGGCTGCAAGAATTACATCCAAAGTAAAATTACATGATTTTAATTGTGGGCTAAAGGCATTCAGAGGCGATGTTGTTAAAAATATTGAAGTCTCCGGGGAAATGCATCGTTATATTCCGGTCCTGGCTAAAAATGCGGGGTATTCCAATATAGGTGAAAAAGTAGTAAAACATCAGGCTCGTAAATTCGGAAAGACAAAGTTCGGAGCGGAACGTTTTATTAATGGATTATTAGATTTAATCACTATCTGGTTTGTTTCCAAGTTTGGTAAACGTCCAATGCATTTATTTGGGGCTTTAGGTGTTCTGATGTTCGTAATTGGTTTTGGATTTGCTCTTTATCTGGGAATTGACAAACTTTTTATAAATCCCTTTGGGCGATTACTGTCTGAAAGACCACAATTTTACGTTTCACTTACTTCAATGATCATTGGAACACAATTTTTTCTTGCTGGGTTTCTCGGAGAAATAATGGTTAGATCAAGAGTAAATGTACAACGCTATACCATTTCTGAAGAATTAAATCTTTCAAGGCCTTAAAACAGATATTCTTTGTAATTTTAAATTTGCAATCGAAAATTCCATACAAATGGACGACATTATTTCCAATGCCAAAACATGGCAAACCGACTTTTTTGACCCTTCGGTCAAAAAGGAAATTCAGAATCTTATAGCCAATGATCCGGAAGAGCTGAAGGACAGATTTTATAAAAACATGGAATTTGGTACAGGAGGTATGAGGGGTATCATGGGAGTTGGCACCAATAGAATAAACAAATACACCTTAGGAAAAAGTACCCAGGGACTCAGCAACTATTTGAAAAGAGTTTATACGGGTGAAGATTTAAAAGTAGTAATTGCATATGACTGCAGACACAACAGCGATACCCTGGCAAAGACAGTAGCCGATGTTTTTTCAGCGAATGGAATAAAAGTATTTCTTTTCTCTCAATTGCGGACAACTCCGGAACTATCCTTTGCGGTTAGATATTTAGGCTGCAATGCCGGAATAGTCTTGACAGCTTCACATAATCCGCCCGAATATAACGGATATAAGGTTTATTGGACAGATGGCGGACAAATCGTGCCTCCTCAGGACAATGAAATCATTGAAGAAATAAATCGGCTGAACTACGAAGAAATTAATTTTAATGCCAATCCCGCCCTGATTGAATTAATAGATAGTGAAGTTGATGAGGCTTTTATACAAGCATCTGTGAAAAATGGAAGCTTTGGCGCAAAAGAGAAGGATAATTTTAAAATTGTCTTTACATCTCTTCATGGAACTTCCATTACAGTTATTCCTGAAGTTCTTAAAAGAGCTGGATACAACAATGTGACCATTATAAAAGAACAGGCCGTTCCGGACGGCGATTTTCCCACCGTTAAATCACCCAATCCGGAAGAGCCGGAAGCACTAACCCTGGCGATGAAAAAGGCAGAAGAAATTGGAGCCGATATGGTTGTGGGAACAGATCCGGATAGCGATAGATTAGGCATAGCAGTCAGAAATCTTGAGGGAAAAATGGAATTGTTGAACGGAAATCAAACCATGCTTTTGATGACTAAATTTTTATTGGATCAGAGAAAAAAGCACGGATTTACCGGAAATGAGTTTATAGCTACTACCATAGTATCCACACCTATGATGGATGAAATGGCCAAAAGCTATGGGGTGGAATGCAAAACATCCTTAACCGGATTTAAATGGATTGCGAAGATGATCAAAGATTTTCCCGAACAGTATTTTATAGGTGGCGGTGAAGAGAGCTTTGGGTATATGGTAGGTGATTTTGTAAGAGATAAGGATGCGGTTACAGCCACCTTACTGGCCTGTGAAATAGCTTCGGACGCTAAAGCAAATGGCAGCTCTTTTTATAAACAGCTTATTGATTGTTATGTTAATTATGGTTTCTATAAAGAAAAGTTGATTTCAATAACCAAAAAGGGAATGAGCGGTGCAGAAGAGATTAACCAAATGATGATTGACTTTAAAGAGAATCCGGTAAAATCCATAGGAGGCGCAAATGTGGTTATCGTTGATGACTATAACACTTCTACTTCTAAGAACCTGTTAACCGGTGAAGTAAAACAAATTGATATACCTAAATCTAACGTCTTAATCTATACCACCGAGGATGGAACCAGAATGGCAGCCAGGCCCAGTGGAACAGAACCAAAAATTAAATTTTACTTTAGCATAAATACAGGACTCGATTCCGCAGAAAACTTTAAAAAAGTAGATAAGGAAATGGATGCACGTATAGATAGGATTCTTACTGAACTGAAGCTTCATTAATGGAATATTTTAAAAAAATCCTGCGTTTTGCCATCCCGTATCGCAGGTACGGATTCTTAAATATATTCTTTAATATTCTTTATGCTCTTTTTAGTGCGCTTTCCTTTGCTGCCCTAATTCCTATGTTGGATGTACTTTTCGACAAAACCAAAAAAGTATTTCAAGCACCTGAATATAGCGGATTTGGAAACTTAAAGGACTATTTACAGGAGTATGTAAATTATAGAGTTACTGCTTATTCGGGCAGCGATGAAATGAAGGGCTTGGTTTTGGTCATTGGTTTGGTGCTGATACTCTTTTTACTAAAGAATCTATTTAATTATATGGCCATGTATTTCATTACATTTTTAAGGAATGGAGTCCTTAAAGACTTAAGGAACAGCATGTACCAAAAAATTGTGGACCTGCCCATATCGTATTATTCAGAGAAAAGAAAAGGCGATGTAATGGCGCGAATTTCGTCTGATGTTCTTGAAATACAATATTCATTTCTTTCTATCTTGGAATTGATTGTAAGAGAACCGCTTACGATACTTTTCACAATAAGCATCATGTTTATAATAAGCGTTAAGCTTACCCTTTTTGTCTTTATTTTTATTCCAATTGCAGGTATGATTATTTCCCGAATAGGAAAATCCCTTAAAAAGAGTTCAGATAGTGTACAAAAAGAACAGGGTGAATTCCTTTCTATAATTGAAGAAACATTAGGCGGACTAAGGGTGATAAAAGCTTTTAACGCTGAATCCAAATTCTACGGGACATTTAAAAATTCTACAGAACGTTTTTTTAAATTTTCAAACAAATTACTTAACAGACAAAATCTCGCATCTCCTACCGGGGAATTTTTGGGTATACTTGTCATTGGTGTTCTTTTATGGTTTGGAGGAAAAATGGTGCTAATAGATAAAACTCTGGGAGCCTCTGAATTTATAGCATATATGGGATTGGCATATAATATACTCACTCCCGCTAAACAAATTAGCAAAGCATTATACGGGGTCAAAAAAGGCAATGCCGCAGCTGAGCGAGTTTTAGAAATTCTGGAAACAAAAAACCCCATCGATGAAAAGAAAGATGCTATTGTAAAAACTGATTTTAATACCGGGATAACAATAGAAAACATTGCTTTCAAATACGAAGACGAATATGTTTTGGATGATTTCAATCTTTATGTTCCAAAAGGTAGTACCGTTGCTTTGGTGGGCCAGTCCGGTAGTGGTAAAAGTACAATTGCCAACCTGGTTACCAGATTTTATGATATTAATGAAGGTGCAATACTAATAGATAATACAAATATTAAGGACCTCACAAAAAAATCACTAAGAGACCTGATAGGCCTCGTTACACAAGACTCTATTCTTTTTAATGATACTGTAAAGAATAATATAGGACTTGGAAAGGAGAATTCTAGTATTGAAGAAATTAAGGCTGCTGCGAAAATTGCGAATGCTCATGAGTTCATAATGGAATTGCCTCAAGGCTATGACACAAATATCGGGGATAGCGGTAATAAATTAAGTGGCGGGCAGAAACAACGTCTTTCCATTGCAAGAGCCGTTTTAAAAAACCCTCCGGTTATGATTATGGACGAGGCCACTTCTGCACTGGATACAGAAAGCGAACGGCTGGTACAAGATGCACTCGAAAAATTGATGCGCAACCGAACGTCTATTGTTATCGCTCACAGATTATCCACCATACAAAATGCGGATACAATTGTCGTGCTACAGAAAGGCAAGATTGTAGAACAGGGATCCCATAAAGAATTGCTAAAATCAAGTGGTATGTATAAAAACTTGGTAGATATGCAAACACTGGGTGTAATATAAATTTAAAATGTAATTAAACCTTTTAAATTCAATGCAGTCTTAAATAAATAAGTATTTGCTTTGATCGCCGAAGAAACCTTAATAGAAAATTTAAAGCAGAAAGATACCCAGGCCAGGGCCTTTGAGGTGCTCATTAATACTTACAAAGAACGCCTATACTGGCATATTCGTAGAATTGTGATAGATCATGACGACACGGATGATGTATTGCAGAATACATTTATTAAAGTCTTTAGAAATATTGATAGCTTTAAAGGAGATAGTAAGTTATATTCCTGGATGTATAGGATTGCTACAAATGAAGCCCTTTCATTCCTTAAGGTAAAGTCCAAAAAATTAGGGGTCAGCAATGATGAACTACAGGAAAGATTGGCTAATAATTTACAGGCAGATGTATACTTTGAAGGTGATGAAATACAATTGAAGTTACAAAAGGCTATTGCTTTATTGCCGGAAAAACAGAAATTGGTTTTTAATATGAAGTATTTTGAAGAATTAAAGTACGGGGAAATATCAGAGATATT
Organism: uncultured Eudoraea sp.; assembly: GCA_964536335.1. Classification (GTDB taxonomy): domain Bacteria; phylum Bacteroidota; class Bacteroidia; order Flavobacteriales; family Flavobacteriaceae; genus Eudoraea. The sequence continues at coordinate 57,593 of CAZHWD010000241.1, forward strand.
AGAAACCTCGGTAGGTGGTTTAAAGGCTTCTTATCACTTAGCGGTTAAAAAAATTGAAGCCAGTTTAAAGGAAGAATAATTAAAGTAGTGTTTATTCAATATATTTAGGTATAAAGTAAATTGAGAATATATAGGTAAAATGATATATAACCTACGGATATTAAACCTTTTATGACATTGGGAGTCAAACCATAAGGATGGGTAAAAAAAGAAAAAATAGTGGATTTAAAACCCCGGAAAGTTACTTTGAAGGCTTTACGGATGATCTTTTGAATAAAATGTCAAAAGAGGCTTCAAGTCTTCCTAAGGAGGGTGGATTTAAAGTTCCTGAAGGCTATTTTGATAAGCTAAATAAAGAATTACTAGAAAAGATAACTGAAAAGGATTCTAAAGTAATAAGTCTCAAATCCTATAAGAAGTACTTTTATGCAGCAGCCTCAGTAGCCGCAATTTTATTATTAGTACTAAGTATTCAATGGAGGGATAAAAGTAGTATTACTTTTGATGATCTGGCCAGAACCGACATTGAAATTTACCTTGAAGACAACGAGCTGGGATTGAGTAGTTATGAACTGGCGGAGGTACTATTATCCGAAGAATTGGAAGTAAATGATATTCTGAATAGTGAACTGGATGATGAAAACATCATAGATTACCTTGAGGATAACATTGATGATATTGATGAATTAAATTTAGAGATCGATGAATAATTTCGACAAAATATGGGTATTTACAACACTGTTTTTAACAGTTGCAATAGTTTCGGCACAAGGCAGGCCCGGAATGGATAAAATTAAATCCCTGAAGGTTGCATTTATAACGGAAAGGGTAGGTATTACAAGTAAGGAGGCCACAATATTTTGGCCCGTTTACAATGAGCATGAGGAAGCCCTGGCTCACATTCGCAGAAAGGAACGCGTCGAAATAAGAAGCAAAATGGCCGATTTTGAGAACTTAAGCGAGAATGAGGCCAGTAAACTCTTAGATCAACTTGTTGAACTTGAGCGAGAGAAACAAGAACTTAATATATTATTTCTATCCAATATTCGTGACGTTATTTCACCCAAGAGAACTTTTCTTTTAATTAAGGCCGAAGAAGATTTTAAGAAACGACTGTTGAAACAAATTCAGCAAAGACGGCAAGGAGGTGGATAAATTATAGGGACATGTAGAATAAATGAGGTAACCTTTTGGTTTCCTTTTTTTATTTGTTAAATCAAGAATGAAACTATTTCATTCCAAACTTCAACTAATGGTTTATCAAAAAAAAATAAAGTGATAATTAAACCTTTACTTTAATTAATAGTCTTAGCTCTATAATCAATAAAAAAGAAGTTATGAAAAGTTTAAAACTATTAGTAATCATTATTTTATTAGTTGGTGCAACTTCATCAATATCTGCTCAGCGTACGGTAAAAGTATATCCTAAATATGGTACTGTTGTTACAACATTATACCAACCAAGACTTATGGTACACAAAGGAGTAAATTTTCATTTTGCCAAAGGCGTCTGGTATAAAGCCAGAGGAAGAAAATATGTTGTATGTGCGGCTCCTGTTGGAGTTAAAGTGAGACAACTTCCCTTTGGAAATAAGGTGGTAGTTTATGGTGGTAGGAAGTATTATACCTATAATGGAGTTTTTTATAAGAAAAGAGGTCGTAACTATATAGTAGTTAATGTATAGTTAGTTTGGTTTTGATTTGGTTACCACGATAAGTGGTTAGGTTGTTGGTGATTAAAAAGGGAAGTACTAATACTTCCCTTTTTATTTAAAAGTAAGTTTGGCAATGCGATTTCTTCCTGCAGCATATGCCACCGAGTCATTCTGGAATCGTATAGTGTAGAACCCTTCGTTTGATAGAACTCTCCAATTCATCCCCATATCATTAGAGTATGAAATTCCTGTAAATCCTATGGCTACAATCTCTTTGCCTTCAGAATTAGGAACAAATTGGATACAACTCTTATAGCCGGGTTCCTGATTATTAGCAATGAGCTGCCAGCTTTTACCTCCATCACGGCTGATCACTTTATTGGCTATGTTTTTATCAGGATCTGTATAATCTCCGCCAATCGCAATTCCCAACGAGCTATCGTAAAAATCCATCGAATAAATACCTTGAGTAGGTTTGTCTCTAAGGATCGGGGTTTGTACAACGTTCCATGATAACCCTTTATTATCAGTATAAAACACACGTCCTTTAGTTGTTCCTATCCAGCCTTTATTTCCCTGAATGACAATATTTGTATTACTGGCAGCAAAAGCCCCCTCTCCTTCAATCGCTTCTGGTAATTGGCCACAAGAGAGTTTGGTCCAGCTATAACCGCCGTCTCCGGTTTTAATAATAGATAGACAACCTCTAACATTATCCCCTATAGCAATACCTTCTTTATCATTCCAAAACGCCATGGAATCATAAAAAACGTTTTCCCCATCTTCCTCGTAAACCAATTCCATGCTTCCCTTATCTCCTGTTTTATATAACAGAGCAGGATTTGCAACGGAGAGCATAAAAAAATCGGTAGATGTATGTGCTATTGCCCTGAATTCAGGAAAAATGTTATCGTATTTTTGACTATTGGTCCTAACTGTTTTGGTCTGCAGGTTGATGGTACCAAAAACACCATTATTGGCTGCAAAACCCAAACTTCCACCCATTAGTTCAATTGCTCTTATACTTAAAGAATCCTCATAAAGTACTTCAACACTTACTTCTGTAAATTCAGGCCTATTAACAGGCTGTTTGCAGGAATGAAGTATAGATAAAGTGATAAATATTATAATATAGCGCATGTGTAAAAATAGGAATAAAACCGGGTTTTGAGCCGATAGAAAAAGACGATTATTCCGTTGTTCAATAGGACTATCTCAAAAATTATGACGGCATTTACCGATTAAAAAAATCAAAAAGCCATGTTTAGTTGCTGGTGTGTAATTGACTGGTTAAAAATTAAAAGCAATACCTTTGCCTACTAAATTTTGCGGATGCGGTTACATAGAAATTTGGTGTTTGCAGTAGTAGACGCACTCAACCTTATATTTAACGAAGGAGAATATGCCGACAAGGTAGTCGAAAAAACTTTGAAGCACGACAAACGTTGGGGCTCGAGGGATAGAGGTTTTATTGCTGAAACCACCTATGATATAGTCCGCTGGAAACGACTTTATTCAGAAATTGCAGAGGTAAGTGCTCCCTATTCCAGACCAAACTTATTTAGGTTGTTTGCAGTGTGGGCCGTGCTCAGAGGTATTCAATTACCAGATTGGAAACAAATAGAACACACTCCTACCAGGCGAATTAAAGGGAAATTCGATGAGCTTTCGAAAATCAGAAAATATAGAGAATCTATTCCGGACTGGATAGAGCAATTAGGTGTAAATTCCCTGGGTGAAGAGTTGTGGACAAAGGAAATTGCAGCATTAAATCAACAAGCTCAGGTAATTCTCAGAACCAATACACTTAAAACATCTAAAAATAACTTAAGAAATATTCTATTAGAAGAGGGCATTGAGACCGAACCTATTGAGGTTCATCCTGATGCCTTGAAATTAAAAGAGCGTACTAATGTTTTTAGGACTAAGGCGTTTGCCGAAGGCTTTTTTGAAGTTCAGGATGCCTCATCACAACAGGTTGGATATTTTACTCAGGTTGAACCAGGAATACGTGTCATTGATGCCTGCGCTGGCGCCGGGGGCAAAACTTTACATTTAGCCGCTCTTATGAAAAATAAGGGGCAGCTTATCGCACTTGATATCTATGAAAATAAATTAAAAGAACTTAAGAGAAGAGCCAAAAGAGATGGGGCCCATAATGTAGAAACAAGAGTAATAAGCAGCAGCAAGGTATACAAAAAATTATATGCAAATGCGGATAGAGTACTTATCGATGCCCCATGTACAGGACTGGGGGTACTGAGACGTAATCCAGATGCCAAGTGGAAATTGCAGCCTGATTTTCTGGCCAAGATTACCAAAGTACAACAGGAAATACTGAAAAATTACAGCAAGATGGTAAAAGAAGGCGGCAAACTTATATATGCTACCTGTTCTATTCTGCCACAGGAGAATTCAGAGCAAGTAAAACAATTTTTAGATTCTGATGAAGGAAAAGTATTCTCTATGGAAGAAGAGGTGAACATTTATGCATCAGAAAGCGGATTTGATGGTTTCTATATGGCTCGAATGATAAGGAAGTAATGAACAATTCAGTTTGAAAACTGTTAACTTTTCTCTTAAAAAAACCCATATTAATAATGTAAATTTGTGCTTTCGTAACCCTAATTTGTAATACGATCCATGATTCAATTCTTTGGAGACCTCAGCACTAAAGTTTTTGCAGTACAAACTAAACAAGAACTTTCCGAAAAAGACATTGAGAAACTCTGTTGGTTATTTGGGAATCAATCCAGAATAAATGTGGCGTCTATAGACGCCTTTTTTGTTGGACCCAGGGCTGCAATGATTACCCCCTGGAGTACTAATGCCACCGAAATAACACAGAATATGGGTGTTTTCGGAATTCTTAGAATAGAAGAATTTACACCCGTGGATGAAAACTTTATAGATTTTGATCCAATGCTCTCGCAAAAGTACCAAGAGTTAAATCAGGAGATTTATAGCATTGAGGTAGCACCTCGTCCTATTCTTGAAATTGATAATATTTCCAATTATAATAACGAAGAAGGATTGGCCCTGAGCCCGGATGAAGTAGAATATCTCGAAGGATTATCAGAGAAAATGGGTCGGAAATTAACAGATTCTGAGGTCTTTGGATTCAGCCAGGTAAATTCTGAACATTGCAGGCACAAAATTTTTAACGGGACTTTTGTTATTGATGGCAGAGAAATGCCATCCTCACTTTTCAATCTGATAAAAAAAACAGCTAAGGAAAATCCAAATGAAATTGTATCTGCATATAAAGACAATGTGGCTTTTGTAAAAGGTCCTAAGGTGGTTCAATTCGCTCCAAAAACATCTGATAAACCAGACTACTATCGGGAAAGCGAATTTGAATCTGTTATTTCACTAAAAGCCGAGACGCACAACTTTCCAACTACGGTAGAACCTTTTAACGGCGCAGCCACGGGCTCTGGAGGTGAGATACGAGATAGATTAGCAGGAGGTAAAGGTTCATTACCCATAGCTGGAACTGCCGTATACATGACCTCTTATTCACGCCTCGAAAAAAACAGACCATGGGAGAATGGAATGAAGGAAAGACCATGGTTATATCAAACCCCAATGGATATTCTTATAAAAGCTTCCAATGGTGCTTCCGACTTTGGCAATAAATTTGGCCAACCATTAATATCTGGATCTTTATTGACTTTTGAGCACGAAGAACATTCGAGAAAATTGGGATATGATAAGGTTATAATGCTTGCCGGAGGTATTGGTTATGGTAAGGCCGACCAGGCCCTAAAAGGAACTCCAAAAAAAGGAGATAAAATAGTTATTCTTGGGGGTGATAATTACCGCATAGGAATGGGTGGTGCTGCCGTTTCAAGTGCTGATACAGGTGAATTTAGTTCATCTATAGAATTAAATGCCGTACAACGGTCGAACCCGGAAATGCAAAAACGCGCCGCCAATGCAATACGGGGCCTTGTGGAAAGCAAGGAGAATCCCATAGTTTCTATTCATGATCACGGTGCGGGAGGACATTTAAATTGTTTATCAGAATTAGTGGAAGAGACAGGAGGCAAAATTAATCTGGATAAACTCCCGATTGGTGACCCTACACTCTCTGCCAAGGAAATTATAGGGAATGAATCTCAGGAACGCATGGGGCTCGTAATGGGTACCGAAAATATGGGTTTATTACATAGAATTGCCGATAGGGAACGCTCCCCTATTTATGATGTAGGAGATGTTACCGGAGACAATAGATTCACCTTTGAATCCGAAACAAAGGGAATCAAACCCATGGACCTTGAACTTTCCGATATGTTTGGCAGCTCTCCAAAAACTATCATGGATGATATTACCATCAACAGGGAATATCAGGTAACAGGTTATAAAATAGAATTTTTACACGACTACCTCCAACAAGTCCTTCAGCTGGAAGCCGTTGCCTGTAAGGATTGGTTAACAAATAAGGTAGACCGATGTGTTGGTGGCAAGGTTGCCAAACAGCAGTGTGCCGGGCCTTTGCAATTACCACTTAATAATTGTGGTGTTATGGCATTGGATTTTAAGGGTAAGGAAGGTATTGCAACTTCTATTGGTCATTCCCCAATAAGTGGCTTAATTGATCCGGTTGCAGGTAGCAGGAACAGTATTGCCGAGGCCCTTTCAAATATTGTCTGGGCACCTCTAAAAGACAATTTAAAATCGGTCGCTCTCTCTGCTAATTGGATGTGGCCATGTAGAAACGAAGGAGAAGATGCCAGATTGTATGAAGCGGTTAAAGCTATATCGGACTTTGCCATTGAACTTGGGATCAATGTCCCCACTGGCAAGGATTCATTATCCATGAAACAAAAATATAAGGATGAAGATGTTATTGCCCCGGGAACAGTAATAATTTCTGCAGCAGCAAATTGCACGGATATTACCAAGGTAGTAGAACCAGTATTTCTGAGGAATGCTGGAAGTATTTATTATGTTAACATCTCGCAGGATGCATATGAGTTAGGCGGATCTTCTTTTGCACAAATCCTCAATAGAATTGGTGATAAAGCACCTACAATCAGAGAATCGGCTTATGTCATTAATGTGTTTAACACACTTCAGGAATTGATAAAAAATGGACAAATTGTAGCTGGCCATGATGTTGCTTCCGGAGGATTGATAACTACACTTTTGGAAATGTGTTTTGCCGATGTTAATCTCGGCGCATCTTTGGATCTTACAGAGCTGGCTGAAGAAGACACTATAAAATTACTTTTTGCAGAAAATTCCGGATTGGTTTTTCAAGCCAAAGAAGATTCGGTAGAGGTAAAAATGCAGGAGGCTGGAATAGATTATAAGAAAATAGGTGAAGTTATCCAACAACCGGAATTGAACTTAAAAAATCAAGAAGTTGAAATAGGTTTGAATATTAACAGTTTACGGGATAACTGGTATAAAACGTCTTATCTATTAGACGAAAGACAAACCTCTAATAATCTTGCTAAATCAAGATATGAAAATTACAAAAAACAACCTCTGAATTTTAACTTCCCTACAAATTTTCAAAATCATCATCCTACACGAAGTGCAGAAAATATTAAACGTCCGAAGGCAGCAATTTTAAGAGAAAAAGGCAGTAATTCTGAGCGTGAAATGGCCAATGCAATGTACCTTGCCGGATTTGATGTGAAGGACGTCCACATGACCGATCTTATTGCGGGCAGGGAAACCCTGGAAGACATTCAGTTCATAGGTGCAGTAGGAGGATTTTCTAATTCTGATGTTTTGGGAAGTGCCAAGGGCTGGGCAGGTGCTTTTAAATATAATGAAAAGGCAAGGCAATCACTTCTGAACTTTTTCGAACGGACAGATACGCTATCGGTAGGTATTTGTAACGGGTGTCAGCTTTTTATGGAATTGGAACTAGTGAATCCTGAACATAAAATTCATGGCAAAATGACTTTTAACGATTCGCATAAGCATGAAAGCAGTTTCACCTCAGTGAAGATTGAAGATAATAATTCGGTAATGCTTGCATCTCTTTCAGGAACAACCCTTGGAGTATGGATATCACATGGTGAAGGGAAATTTAGTCTTCCACGGGCTGAAGATAATTATGATATTGTTGCTAAATATGGTTATAATGACTATCCCGCCAATCCCAATGGAAGTGATTATAATACAGCTATGATGTGTGATGAAACAGGAAGACATTTGGTAACTATGCCCCATATAGAACGGTCCATTTTTCCATGGAACTGGGCATACTACCCTGAGGATAGAAACGACCAAATATCTCCCTGGTTAGAAGCGTTTACGAACGCCAGAAAATGGATAGAAAAACAAAACGAAGTATCTTGATTATTCGCAGGGCCAATCAAAAGGACGTACCAGCTATCGTAGAACTCATAGCTAACGATGAATTAGGTAGGTTAAGAGAAAACTACAGAACACCATTGCCCGAACTGTATTTAAATGCATTTGATAATATTAATTCGGACCACAATCAGGAATTAATGGTAATGTTAAACGACACCGGGGATGTAATTGGCACTTTACAACTAAGCTTTATTCAATATCTAACCTATCAGGGAGGCATAAGAGCACAAATAGAAGCAGTAAGAGTGCAGGAGAATTACAGGAATAAAGGAATTGGGCAGGAGCTTATACAATGGGCCATAGATCGCGCTATACAAAAAGGAGCGCATGTAGTACAACTTACTACGGATAAAAAAAGAGATGCGGCAGTGAAATTTTATGAAAAACTAGGGTTGATTGCATCCCATGAGGGAATAAAACTTCATTTGCACTAAATAATTAATTAACCTTTTAAGATTATATTTAATATTAGTTCATGTTTTATTATCAAATTATTAGAAATTAAGGTCATTTTTTAGTAATCCCGCTTTATAATACCGTTACCTTTTCTTATTTTGCAATTACCATTCAGAAACTGAGTATGCAAAATATAACCCGCCTCTTTGATTTCCCATATTATCAATTAGAAAAATTTAATCTTAAGAATTCCCTTGTAACGAAATATGATGGGGAGTGGGTAGCCACATCTACTAGAGAGTATATAGATAAGGCAAATACGATAAGTAGAGCTTTACTAAGATTGGATGTAAAACCAAATGACAAAATTGCTCTGATTTCCATGACCAACAGAACTGAATGGAATATTATGGACATTGGGATTTTACAATTAGGAGTCCAAAATGTACCAATTTATCCTACAATTTCAGAAGAGGATTATGCCTATGTTCTTAACCATTCAGAATGTGTTTATTGTTTTGTGTCCTGCAGTGAGGTTTATCAGAAAGTTAAGGCGGTAAAGGATAAAGTTCCTTCCTTAAAGGAAATTTACTCTTTTGATAAACTCGCGGACTGTAAGAACTGGAAAGAATTGTTGAAGCTTGGAGAAGATGAAGCCAACCAGGATGAAGTTGAGAGAATTAAGGAAAGTGTAAAGCCTACAGATCTGGCAACGCTCATTTATACATCAGGAACCACGGGAAGGCCAAAAGGCGTTATGCTCTCCCATGAAAACATAGTGAGTAATGCCTTGGAAAGTTCGTTCAGATTACCAATTGTTGATGGTGCGGTTAAAGCGCTTAGTTTCTTACCAGTTTGCCATATTTATGAACGAATGCTAATGTATTTGTATCAGTATAGAAGTGTTTCTATCTATTTTGCTGAATCATTGGAAACGATTAGTGAAAATTTAAAAGAAGTTGAGCCCCATGTCATGACTGCTGTGCCCAGACTTATAGAAAAGGTCTTTGATAAGATAATTGCTAAGGGTGCTGACTTAAAAGGAATTAAGAAATTCTTGTTTTTTTGGGCGGTAAAAGTGGGGCTTAGATATGAACCATATGGCCAAAACGGATGGTGGTATGAACAACAACTCAAACTGGCCCGTAAATTAATTTTTAGCAAATGGAAAGCCGGACTTGGTGGTAATCTTGATCTTATTGCATCGGGAAGTGCGGCATTACAACCCAGATTGGCCAGAATTTTTAATGCTGCTGAAATGGGTCTTATGGAAGGTTACGGACTAACGGAAACTTCTCCGGTTGTCTCAGTAAATGACATGCGTAATAATGGATTTAAGATAGGAACGGTAGGTAAACCTAT
>CAZHWD010000242.1:0-4561 GCA_964536335.1 uncultured Eudoraea sp.
CTCAAAGCTCATTTTAACGGGCTTAAGAATCAAGGCTTTTTCATTAATGCAGACGTATTCTGCAAAGCTGCCAAAGCCATATTCCGAGATGTCTCCATAAACGGCATCGCCAATTTTAAACAAATTTGTATTTGCACCAAGCCCTTCTATAGTTCCGGCCAATTCTATACCGGGGATTTGATGTTTTGGTTTTAAAATACCATATAGTAAGCGTAATAGATAAGGTTTCCCTCTAATTAAACTCCAGTCGTAATCATTCACTGCAGTGGAGTGAATTTTTACCAAAACTTCATTCTCTTTTGGAGTTGGTTTTGCAATCTCCTTAAGCTGAAGAACCTCTGGGGAACCATATTTTGTAAATACTAATGCTCTCATGACTTTTTCATATTAATTACCCTCTAAATTCTCTCTTCGAATTAATGAGAATGTGATACTAATATGGGCAAGATAGTAGGTAGGTAAAATCATAAAATCAAGCGTAGTATATCCCAAAAATTCAGTGAGAGCAATAATTGTATCCGAAAATACAATTAGAAAAATTCCAAGTATATAAGACCATTTAAATACTTTATCTCCCTTAATTCCAATAGATGTGCCAAAGGTAAGACACGAAATGAGTAAATAAATAAGTGCAGCGTAACGCAGTATCTTATCGTCAATGGAAGGAATCAATAAAAGAAAGTAAAACAATAAATAAGCCATTAGAATAATGAGCGTAAACCTCCATTTTATTTTTCCGTTTACTAAAGCAAACCCTAAATATCCCAGATGGGCAAGAAAAAATAATGCAATACCCTTACTAAACATCATGGTATCTCCCAGCTTATTAGACATAAACCAGTCACCGGCTATTGAGAACAAAAAAGCCCCGATAATCATCCAGGTATCATTGGGTTGTTTTGTCTTTCTGAAATTGAGAATTAATATAATGAGAATACCCATCCCGGCTGATCCGGACTTATAAAAAAAGTCGGAGGTGTTCAAGGCCATAATTGCCGATATAACTGAAAAAAGCAATAGGAAATAAATCCAGTTATTTTTAAACCGTTTATCTTTCATTTTAAAAAGTATTGCAAAATTAGCCCTTCATTATATCTTTAATTCAGATTCAATTATTCGAAATATTTTGCCAATATCAATTTTTAAGACTTTATCCATGTCAGCAGTTTTATTCATTTACAGATTTAATTACTTTGCCACCCTTCATTACAAATTTCACACGTTCCAGTTCCGAAATATCTTTAAGCGGATTGCCCTTAGTGGCGATGATATCGGCGAATTTCCCTTTTTCAATAGTTCCGATCTCATTTTCTTTCATTAAAAGTTCGGCATTCACCTTGGTGCCAGCCATAATAGCCTGCATTGGGGTCATCCCCAAATCAATAAGCTGACCAAATTCTTTGGCTGCAAAATTCGGCGGGAAGCCCACATTATCTGAACCGACACCAATTTTCACACCCTTTTCAATGGCTTTCTTTATCATTTTTCGGGAATCTCCCCGATATTTAATTTGAAGCTCTACTGCCTTTGATAGTGCCTCACTGTCTGGGATTTCGTCAATAAAATATTCCCCTATGTAAAGGGTAGGGATAAGGTAGGTGTTGTATTCTAAAAACAAATTAATACTCTCATCGTCCAGGAAGGTGCCATGTTCTATAGAACGAACGCCAAATTTTATTGCTTTATTGATCCCTTCAGTAGCATGTGCATGCGCCATAACCGGAATTCCCCTTCGGCTTGCTTCCTCTACGGCGGTGATAATTTCTTCATCACTAAAATGAACGTTTTGCGGATTATCTCCGGCAGACATAAATGCACCGGTGACTAAGAGCTTAATCCAGTCGCTCCCATTTTTAATTTCAATTCTGATAGCCTTTTGCATTTCTTCCGGACCATCAACAATTAATCCTTCCGGAATAACCAGCTGATCCGGCGATAGAAAATTAATATCACCTCCACCTCCTGTAATAGACAAGTAATGTCCTGCCCCGTAAATTCGCGGCCCCTCAAAAAGATCGTTATTTATAGCATCTCTTATCTCAAAATGGGCATATTGTACATCACCAGCTCCGGCAATTCTTATGGTCGTCCAGCCTTCATTAAGCCAATTCTGGACAGTTTTTAATCCGCGAAGCGCATTAAATGCGGATGATCCTTTTAGATGATTTATTTGATAATCATCGCCGTAAATTAATGGATGCACATGGGCGTCAATCATGCCCGGAAGAACTGTGTATTCCGAGAGGTCAATAATATTGTAATCGTTTGATAAGATTTTCTTTGTTCCAATCTCCACAATCTTTTCACCTTCAATAAGGATAACAGCATTAACAATTTCAGGTTCATCGTTGCCAGTAATTAATCTACCACAAATTATTGCGGTTTTATCCTGTGCAAACATTGAAGAAAAAAACAATAAGCAAAAGCTTATTAGTTGTAGTTTTTTTTTCATTTGCTTAGTTCTTATAGTTATTTAAAGAAAACGGTTTGTTTGTTATTTGGTACTGGAAAATCAATTTAGATTTTCGTACAGATTGACATAATTTTTTACCTTTTTACTAACACCTGGCATTGTTTTCCGAAAGTGCCAGCTATCCCGCCAGCCAAACCTCCAACAGTACCTGTAACCAACATTAACATGTAAGGATTGCCACCTAGTGGTAATAAAATGGCTATTTTTTTGGCCAGGGTAAAATCGTTCGCGTTAGCTAGTAAAAATGAATTAATTGCCCAGAATACAAAGACAGCCAAAAATGGGATAAAGAAAACAGCTGCTCGTTTTAAGGAAAACATTGCCGCGGTTATAAAAGCGGCCAACATTACCGACCACCACGGAAGAAAAAATGAAAAGACGATGGCTAAAACAACTGTGGCCACAAAATTTAGAATTTTTGTTTTCATTTAGTTTGATATTAAAGTTTGAGTAGCAATTACAGCCTCGGTTTTAATTTCGGATTGCATAAAGTTTAAACTATGATAGTTGCCTGCTGCCCAATCGTCTATAAAATTATCGTAATATTTACTACCGGGATTACCAGACTGACCACCGGGATAAATACCTAAAGCAGTTGGTGGTGAGCTCATCTCCACAATCATTCGCCAGGAAGGGCCATGATTTTTTTTGGTTGCGTTCACAATGTTTCCACCACCCCCAATTGGTAGGTTAAATCTTGAAAATGCAGGTAGGGCCTGTAGTAAATGACCAACATAGGTGCTCTTATAAGCACTCCAGTTGTAATCTCCATACTCAGTTTTCCAATCCATTAGGGATTTCGCTGCTTTTTTGAAACTGATTAAAAATAGGTCTTTAGCGATTTCAGTTTCTGGTGTTTCTACAATGTCCATAAATTCATCCTCACCTTTGGTTTTAAGTAAGTGAATGGTTTGGTATGTAAATGGTTTATCTAATGCAACATTATCAACATCGTATTCATCCCAAACCAGATCATAGAGTTCGTTCCACCAATTACTCCAAATACTTGGGCCCAGCTCGTCTAAATTGTTGTTAAAATCCCATGTTTTTATTTCGCTGAAAATGCTTAACTCTTCTGCGGTGAGTGTAGATGCATCCATAGTTTCAAAAATATAGGGTAAGAGTTCTGCTGCTTTAAGGTTGTAATTATTGTTGTGTAAATCCTTAAAATCCTGAATATTGAAATTGTCCATAGAATTAAAAAAGTTGTTTATTACACGGTTTCTGTAGGTTTCGTAACCATCGTTGAATATATAAAAAGGATAAGATTCATCAACCGGATGCTGATTGGCGGAACTTACAAAGCCACGTTCCGGATTTTTGGTATGGGCATTAAAGGGTTGTGGGATAAAACTTTGCCAGTCGTGCTGTGGATTACTACCATCCATTAAAAATTTCCCTTGACCTTCCCATTTATTAGGAAGTTTCCCTTGAACCCAAATAGCAATATCACCTTGAGTAGAAGCAAATACAAAGTTCTGTGCCGGTGCTGTATAATGTTTAAGGGCATTTACGTAATCATCATAATTTTTCCCTTTGTTGAGCTCTAAAAATGTCTTTTGATTGTTACCTCCAATATGGCCAGACCATTTCATAGCATAACCAGCAAGTTTATTGTCACCCATAAAGTTCTTATCGTATGCCACCGGGCCATGATGGGTATAGCGTACAGAATCGATATAGCTAGGTTTGCCCTTTATTTTAATTTCTTCAACTCTAATGCTAACATCTTTCCAATCATCACCATACTTATATTGTTTAGCGTTTTCATCTTTAAATTCAATCTTGTACCAATCCAGTACATCTCTGGTAGCGTTGGTTTCACCCCAAGAAATGTGATTGTTGAATCCCGAAATCACACCCAAAGCTCCAGGCAATGTGGCACCAAAAGTATTATGGGTTGGTGTGCTTAATTGCATAACAAACCATATTGAAGGCAGGTTTAGACCCAAATGTGGATCGTTTGCCAAAATGGGATATCCAGAATAAGATTTTTGACTAGAAATGGCCCAGTTATTACTGCCATTATCAGGATTTGGTTTGTCTAAGGTTTTTGGAATAGAGTCGAGTGGAAGCTCAATTTCTGGA
>CAZHWD010000243.1:0-5511 GCA_964536335.1 uncultured Eudoraea sp.
CGCCGTTCCTGAGAAAGGCTCGCATTGAAAATACAGAAGCTCAACTGCCACCCAGTTGAATTTATTCTTGTGACCGCACCTCAATGAACCAGGATTAGCTTCGCTGTTCCTGAGAAACGCTCGTGCTGAAAATACAAAAGGGATTGCCGTTTTTTCTTGTTTACAATGTTGACGATTTGTGAACTTTTTTGATGATTTTTCTTCCGTCATCATAAAGGTAATCAAATGAATGGAAATGGTAGGATTTGGGATTGGACCAATTGAAGAATCCTTCATTTATAGCAAGTGGCCGGGCTTATATTAACCTATAATCATATTCCAATATATTTCGGGACCGGTTATGACCCATTAAGGAATTGATCATATATCCACCATTTTTATACATATACATTTGATTTTTGTATACATATTTCAGGATGGGTCATGCTTGCTGCCAACGGTTTGTGTATGATTAGTTGCGGACATTTCCAACGGAAATTGTCCGCCTGCCACTAATGATAATTGATTGCAGGATTTTCCAAGTGGAAAATCCGCCCGCAATTAATTATACACTTTGTTGGCCACTGTTTTAATTATTTAATTTTATATATATCGTTTCTAGACAAGCTTGTACCATTGAAAAATATCGGAATACCAACCAAACTAGAATCCAAGTCATACTTTGAAGCTTGAATATGTAGATGAGGTTCTTGTGAAAAACCTGAAATACCAACCAGCCCCAATGGCATTCCGTTCTTAACTACCATGCCTTTTGAAACAAGTACACTACTTTGCCTCATATGCGGTATGAATACAAAGACTTCTTCCTCACAGTTTATATTTACAAAATTCCCTGTACCATTTTCAGAAGTAACATCCATACTTCCATATTCATTGTCTTTAATATTACTTTTGACATCTACAATTTTACCATCGCATGGGCAGTAAATAGTATCTGAAAAAATATAGTGATCCGTATTCACATTAGATAAAATCCCTTTTGCCGCACTTCCATATTTTCCAAGCTTATTAATATCCAATGCAAATTCTTGCGCATTAGGATAATCTCTCATATGATTATTTATTACTTTACTAGAACCTCCAGAGGCTACATAATATGTCCCATTTTTTAATGGAAATTTAAGCGCTACACCTTCTGAAGGATAATTTCTTCCATTAAATGCATTAAAGTTCATTATTAAAAAAAGCAATAATAATAACCCCGTTGATATTGCCATTATGGTTTTCCATACTCCAATGGGCTTCAAAATCTTTACCGATTGAAATCTTCTTAAACCCAATAAAAACACAAGGATTATAATGGCAATCATTAAATATCTCAGGTAATAGCTGCCAACTAAAGGCCATTGACCCCAGGAATACAAAAAGTAAAGAATTGCTATATAAAATGATGATTTAATAAGTAGCCCAAGTTTACTCTTAGGTTTACGATAAATAAAATCGATTAAAAGAATGAATGGTAAAGCGAGATGTATGAAAACAAAAAGAAATTTCTCCATTATATATATTTTAATTTATATAATGACCAATTTTTCTTCAACTTGTTACAGTTATCTGTTATAACAGTTATACTGTTTTAGATGAAGCATAAATTGTTGCCAACGTTTAGTGTAAAATGCGTTTTCAATGCATTTTACGCACTTTTACCTGACGTATAGTATTTCATCGCTGAGGTTCATTTTTTTGATAATATTCAAGAAAAGAGTGTCTTCGATTATAGGCTCAAACAAGGGGTTATTAATTACATAAACCAATTGGCTATCACGTTCCTCGAAAGCTTTGCTAAGCCACTTAAGGGCCTCTTTTTTCTCTCCAGCCATAATATAACTGCGGGCAATTTCGGATGGTTTTACATAATCATGGATTGACCGATAGCTTAATGTGTCTGCAACTGTTTTTAATATCAGTTCAAATTCCTTTTTATTGGATGTGGTTGTGATACCTTTTTTCAATATATCAACTATTAAAGTGTCATTTGCCATTGAATAGTATCTCAATGCTTCTTCCAAAGACTTGTTATACGATCCATTTATAAAGAGTACATCTGCATATGATTTATGGCCCTCAAAAAAATCTGGGAAATTTGTAAGGAGTTTTTGAAATGCGTTTGCTGATTCTTGGTAATGTCTGGCATAGAAAAGTCTCATGGCATGTTGTGATTGAAACCACGGATGCAAGGGATTTAGTTCAATACAATATTTAGTTTCCTTAATGGCCTCTTCAAAACGCCCCATCATGGTCAAAAATTGAGAATATACAATTCGAACATCGCCAAGATTGGGATTGATCTCAATTGCTCTAATAAATTCTTTTTCTGAATCTTTCCACTCCCAATCGATAGCAAATCGTATCCTTGCTAATAGGTCATGAGCCTCAGCTAATTCAGGTTCTAGGGTCAGTGCTTTTAGCAATGCATCTTTAGCCTGTGAATGTTTCATCCCAGGGGCCACGAATCCCACATGAGCCATAGTACTGATTGCATCTGCATACCCCACATAGCCAAGGGCGTAATCGGGATCAATTTCAATGGCTTTTTCAAAATATCTTTTCGAAATCTCAAGATCTTCCCTTGTGAACTTGTACCAATAAAAGCGTCCTTGCAAATAAGCCTTATAAGCTTCTGGATTAACCTCTCGTGACTCATTAAGTCGTGCTTGTTGATCGGGAGAAATAGTGAACTGTATTTCTTTGGCAATATTCTTTGTTATCCCACTATACAAATTAAGAATATCACTCATATTGGAATCGAAGCTTTGCGACCAAAGTTGCTGTTCTTCGGGAAAAGCATTTATCAACTTTAATTGAACTCTTATATTTTCGTTTTCTTTAAAAACTGATGCTACTATCAAGGCATCCACATTTAATTCAGTTGCTATTTCTTTGATAGTCTTTTGCGAATTTATGTATTGTAATGTAGATCGTTTCGCTATCACCCTGATGGCTCCTAATTGTCCCAATTCACTTATTAGAGCATCATGCATTCCTGCAACAAGGTAGGCTTGATTTTCATCCCCTGTGTAATTGGTAAACGGTAAGACTGCGAGCGATTCAATACTATCTGGTTTGTCAAGAGATAATTTACTCCATAATAACCAGCTTCCCAGTATAACGAAACTCATCAATATAAGGTAAAATAAAACAGATTGGAAAAAGGTTCTGGTTTTCGATCCGGCTTTTAAAAGTTCTTTAATTTTACCCTGTGAAGGGAGAACCAGTCCTTCTTCTGATATGGCATAGGTCCCAATTTTATTTTCAACATTCTTTAATTGTAATTCCCCCAGGTATTGAGATGTTATCTCAGAATTTGCACGTATCGCTTTATAGATTGCTTCAGAAACATAAATACCACCCGGATCAGCTACGGATTCAAGCCTTGAGGCAATATTTACTCCATCTCCGAAAACATCCGCTTCTTCAATTGTGACATCACCCAGGTGAATGCCAATCCGGATCTTGCTTTTTAAATCTTCATTAGCTGTTTTTTGAATCTCAATGGCACATTTAACAGCATGATAGGCGCTGCTAAAACTGGCCAGGACGCCATCTCCCATTTCTTTCAGCCATTTTCCTCCATGTTGTTCAATTAAAGGTTTTTGAAGGCTTCTATTATAGTGAAGAAGTTCTATGGCTTTATCTTCATCGCTGCCCATCATCGCAGTGTAGCCCGCAATGTCAGTAAACATGATTGCTGCGAGCTGACGTTTTTTTTCAATCATTGCCATTGTGAAATGAAGGTATGATTTTCGAACAGGATATAAAACGATTTGGTTGAGAAGGGGATATTAAAGTAATAGGTTTCAAAATAGTTAATATGTCAGGTAACGGTTGGGCTATGCCTTGTAAGGGGTTTTTGCGAACCCCTTTTTCGGATTAGCCATTAGCTGAATTTACGATTTTATTTTGGATTAAGAAATGTTGACCTTATTGGGTATAGCCGTTGTTAGTTGCTATTTAAATTCCCTTTAAGTTCTTTTTTTATCTTAATGAAATCTACCCAATAAATATTTCCACTATCCTCCTTTCCACCCCCTCTATGAAAAAATAAATATTTTCCATCGGGCGAAACACTAGCAGTCATCTCACACATTTCAGTGTTTATTTTAGACCCCAAATTATAAGATTCAGTCCAGACACCGTTTTCTTTAAAGCTGATATATAAATCACAGTCTCCAAACCCCGAAGGTCTTTCGCCATCAAATATCATATAGCTTTCATCAGGTGCTATGTAGGAGTGCGCTATATTGGCTCCAGTATTTACTTCCTTTCCCATTTTTTTAATACTTACATCTTGACCTTCTTCACGAATGGCATAATAAATGCCTCCCTGCCCGTTCTCGCTTGACGTAAAATATAGGCTGTTATTTTCTGAAGAGGTTATATACATTACAAATCTATCTACAAATGGTGTTTCTAAAGGAATTGGCTGACTCCAACCGTCTTCGTTTTTTTTAAGATACCATTGGTTCATTCCCGATGATTCAATCGTATCGTTAAGTGGTCTTAAAGATCCAAAATAAAGTAAATCTCCTTTGGGATTAATGTGAGGTTCAAAATCCCAATGTTTGCTATTATTTGTTGAAAAAAAGGCTACTTCCGGTGCTGACCATTTGTCATCAACTAATTTCATACTATAAATTTCATTTTCCCCTTCTGGTTTTCTACGCGTAAAATACGATTCGTTCATTTCCGGATTGAAAGTGATCGCAAATTCCATAGCATCGTCAGTTGAAATGATACCTTGCCCAAAAATCAAGGCCGTATCAGTCGGGATTTGATCACTGAATAAAGCAAGATTTGATTTTTCACTATTCTGGCAAGAGACCAATAGCAAAGTCAGAAAAATGGATAATATTAAAACTTGTTTCAAATTCTTATTTTTGATTGATTATTGATTTATTAAAAATTTCTCGTATTAATTCTAGTTTTGAAAAATTGCAACTAACGTGTTTGTATATGCTTTGTTGCGTATTTAAGCACCCAATTTAGCAATTAAAAACCGATTAGAAAATCCGTCCTGCCAAGCTTTTTGGCGTGGGAGGATTGTCGTAAGTAGGCTAGAACTAGCAACCTGCCTGCCCTCCTAAGGCGGGTAAACCGGGAGGCAGGTTAATTATACACGTTGTTGTAGCACGTTTTTATTTTTATTCGGTTTTCGCCTTCTCAACAAATCCAAAAACCTGAATTAGTCCATAAGTCATACCTAATCCAATAAGTGAAGCAATAACAAGATACGAAAACATTAAGAAAAAAATGTTGACGATTTGTGAACTCTAATGAATAGTTTCAAATGAATTCATTTGAATTCAAAAAAACGTAAAACACTGTAAATCATTTATTTAATTATTAATTGGGTTCCTTTAAATGTTAAAAAGTAGCCTCACCAGGAGATAGCTTCGCCGTTCCTGAGAAAGGCTCGCATTGAAAATACAGAAGCTCAACTGCCACCCAGTTGAATTTATTCTTGTGACCGCACCTCAATGAACCAGGATTAGCTTCGCTGTTCCTGAGAAA
>CAZHWD010000244.1:0-1618 GCA_964536335.1 uncultured Eudoraea sp.
CTTTCAAAACAAGCAGCTTATGAAAGCGCTGTTAGAATACTCGGCTAACGAAAAGGAAAACGACATAAACAAAAGGCTTCTTAGGGAATTGATTACTAAGTATGCTTTAGCAGAAAAGCAACTCAGAAGTCTTAATAATGAACTAATTGAGAAAGACCAACGCATAGATATAGACCTAAAAGCTGCAGCTGAAATCCAGAAGAGCTTGTTACCTCAAACTACCTTTTTGGTAAATAATTTAGATATTGCATGGAAATTCGAACCCTGTGAACACATGGGGGGCGATATCTTTAATATCTTCCTAATGGATGCCGAGCACTTGGGTATTTATATGTTGGATGTTAGCGGACACGGTGTCCCAGCAGCAATGGTAACCGTCTCAGTATCTCAATTTTTGCAGCAAAATACGGTCCAAATGCTGAAAAAAGCTTCGTTTATGTCACCGACTCAAGTACTAAATGCTCTTGATAAAGAATTTCCTTTTGAAAGATTTAATAATTTCTTTACCATCACCTTTTTTATCATCAATACTAAAAACGGTGACACAATATACAGTAATGCAGGGCATCCATACCCCATTCTTTTACGTAAAAACGAAACTTTAGAATTATTAAAAAAAGGAGGGCCCAGCATAGGCATGAGAGGCTTTGAAACCATAAATGATCGTAAAGTTAGATTCGAGGAAGGTCAGCTCAAAATCAAACCTGGGGATAAACTGTTTATTTATACTGACGGAATAGTTGAATATCAGAATGATAACGAGGAATTTTATGGTGACGATCGGTTCTATAACACTTTAAAAATGCAAAAGAATGAATCAGTTCATAATATAATCGATCAGTGTATTAAATCTTTAATGGAATTTGGCAATAATACAAGTCCTCAGGATGATATTACTTTGTTAGGTTTGGGGTTGAAATGATAGATAAGATTTGAAATTTGTCAGATTCCGTAAATGACAATCTTTATTTTGTACGATTTATTAATGTTCAAAAAGTTGTGATTACCACTAATCGCAGATGAGTCTAAATTGCAGATATCTACGGTGGTATCTGTAAAAAATATTCCCTCTAAAAAGTACTGATACTGTAAACATAGCAAAGATTGCGGAACCTAAAAAATTGTTGTGATATCATATCGTCCAACCGAATTTTCACTCGCTTATAATTTTGCAGATTAGCCATGGCGAATATACACTTTTTTCAGCTAATATTTTTGTTTGACTTCGTGCCCTAAATCTAATGTTTGGCGGAGCAATAAAATTGGGGGATTGCCAGATGAAATATGCAATATCGCGGAATTGCAGTTTTGTGTCTGATCGGCAAAATAATTGACCCATATTACCAAAACCGTTTGACTCGTTATTCAACCGACCAAAGTGCTCTTGTATTTTCCAACACCCCCAAGCCGGGGGAAATTTCAATAAAAAAGCCCAACCCCTACCCTTCTTCTAATCCAGATCGCCCCGTATTTCAAAAATGAGGAGATCCAAAAAATTTCTTTTCGATCTGAGTTATAAAAAACCCCGGGCCCGGAAGAGATAGCGAAGTTCTTCATATTGTCTACAGAAAAGAATGGCCTGATTGCACCTCTTTTCAAAAATAAGCTCCGAAATACG
>CAZHWD010000245.1:0-1559 GCA_964536335.1 uncultured Eudoraea sp.
CGAGCCTGGTCAACAGGAGCGTGCCTCTGTGGCTGATGGCTTGTTACCCGCCAGAAATATAGGGATTGTTATCAACAACACCTTTCTCAAGGAGCGAATGACCTGGTCTGCCGGAGTATTTAATAACTGGTTTGAAACCGATCGATCATTTTCTGATAACCCCACCGTCCTAACGGGTCGTATCACCGCCCTGCCATTCGTATCAGAGGACGAAAGTAATCTCTTACACGTTGGCATAGCAGGTCGATATTCTAATGCAGCAGGAGGGATCCGTTACAAAACAAAAACAGAAATTTTCAGCGGCCCGGTTTCCGTTGACACTGATTTGATTGATGATGCGGCCTCTACGTTTCACTACGGGCTGGAATTAGCATGGGTAAAAGGACCTTTCATTCTTATGAGTGAATATATACAATCCAATGTCAGTTCTACTGCCTTCAATGACCCTAGTTTTATGGGGTACAATGTGGTTGTCTCTTATGTACTTAGCGGCGAAATGCGCGAGTATAATAAACGTAGCGGATTAGTTAAAAGAGTGAAGGTAGCCAATGAAGTAAAATCTGGAGGATGGGGCACCTGGGAGGTATTCAGCCGCTGGTCATCTATAGACCTGACAGATCAAAACGTAAATGGCGGTGAAATGAATACCTTTTCACTTGGCCTGAACTGGTGGCCAATATCTTCCATATTGGCCAATATAAACTACCGATATTCTACCCTGGACCGCTTTGGAGAACAAGGGTATAATCATGGCTTGGTAACACGACTTTCTTTTGTATTAGAATGATTGAACAATTTCGAAGAGTACTTGTAACTTAATGTAGATAAAGATTATTAATTAAATTAGGAACATCTAAAGCATATTAAAATGAAGATTACAAAATTATTGCTTGCTATAGTACTTACAATAGCAGTTACAGTCCCGGGAATCACGCAAAATACCCTTTCTAATATTATTAAAAATGGAGAGATTCGAATAGGTATGACTGCAAATCAACCTCCATATAGTATGAAAACTAAAAATGGTAAGTTGATGGGCTATGAAGTAGACCTGGCCACAATTCTTGCTAAGAGCATGGGAGTAAAATTAAAAATGGTTGAATTGCCATTTTCTGAATTAATGCCAGCACTGCAGAGCGGCAAGGTCGATGCAGTCATGTCAGGTATGACAATAACCCCGGAACGAAATCTTAAAGCACTTTTTGCAGGGCCTTATACACTGTCAGGAAAGTCAATTCTTACCAAATCAAAGGTACTTGCTGAAATATCGGAGGCAGAGGAAGTTAATGTAAAAAAATACAAAATCACCTGTTTGAAGGGTTCAACCAGTGAAAAATTTGTTCGTACATATATGCCGGATACAGAAATTATTCCAGTTGAAAATTATGATATAGGTGTCGATATGGTATTGAATGACCAGGCCGACGCAATGGTAGCAGATGTTCCAATTTGTTTGGTGACCTTATTACGATATCAGGACGAAGGACTCGCTACACTGGACGAACCATTAACCATTGAACCTATTGGTATGGCATTACCTCATAATGATCCGCAATTCC
>CAZHWD010000246.1:0-9482 GCA_964536335.1 uncultured Eudoraea sp.
AGATTCCTCAGATTTCGAAGGCAAATTTGAATTTCGCCCTTTGGAACCTGGTTATGGTTTGACTGTTGGGAACGCCTTGCGAAGGGTATTGCTTTCTTCTTTGGAAGGATTTGCAATTACATCCGTAAGAATTGATAAAGTAGAGCATGAATTTTCGGTTATTGAAGGTGTTGTGGAAGATGTCACCGAGATCATCCTTAACCTCAAACAAGTTCGATTTAAAAGACAAATTGAAGATGTTAATGAGGAAACCGTTTCCATCTCTATAAGTGGTAAGGAACAACTTACTGCAGGAGATTTTCAAAAATTTATCTCTGGTTACCAGGTGTTAAACCCGGATCTAATTATTTGCAACATGGATCCTAAGGTGAGCATAAATATGGAGATAATCATTGAAAAAGGTCGTGGTTATGTACCGGCAGAAGAAAATAAAAAGTCTAATGCACCTTTGGGAAGTATAGCTGTTGATTCCATTTTTACACCCGTAAAAAATGTAAAATACAGTATTGAAAATTTCCGTGTTGAGCAAAAAACGGATTATGAAAAATTGGTATTTGAGATCGTTACCGATGGTTCTATTCATCCAAAAGATGCATTGACAGAGGCGGCAAAAGTACTGATACACCATTTCATGTTGTTTTCTGATGAACGTATTACGCTCGAAGCTGATGAAATAGCGCAAACGGAGACCTATGATGAAGAATCTCTGCATATGCGTCAGCTATTAAAGACAAAACTTGTTGATATGGATCTTTCTGTTAGAGCATTAAATTGTTTAAAAGCTGCAGAAGTGGATACATTAGGTGATTTGGTTTCGTTCAATAAAAACGATTTAATGAAATTCAGGAACTTTGGTAAAAAATCATTGACAGAATTGGAGGAGCTGGTTATAAACAAAGGCCTTAATTTTGGTATGGATCTTTCAAAGTACAAATTAGATAAGGATTAATTTATCAATGAAGACAGGACTTGTCCTGTTTTTATTAAGCATTTATATAAGTAACAATGAGACACGGTAAAAAAGTCAATCATTTAGGAAGAAAGTCAGCTCATAGGAAAGCTATGTTGGCTAACATGGCTTGTTCGTTGATTGAACATAAAAGAATTAATACAACTGTAGCAAAGGCAAAAGCTTTAAAACAGTTTATAGAGCCATTAATTACTAAATCTAAAGCTGAGAATAATCAGACTACGGAAAAAGGAACACATAACAGACGTATCGCATTTAAGAACCTAAGGGATAAGTATGCGGTTACGGAATTATTTGGAAGTGTTTCTGACAAGGTAGGTGAGCGGCCAGGAGGTTATACCCGAATTATTAAGTTGGGAAACAGGCTTGGCGATAACGCAGATATGGCAATGATAGAGCTTGTAGACTATAATGAGATTTACAATGCTGGTAAAACTGCTAAAAAGAAAACTACAAGAAGAAGTAGAAGAGGTAAAAAGGCTGATGAGGCTGTAGTTGAAAAAGCTAGTGAAACCGCTGTAGTTGAGGAGGCTGCTGAAGTAGTAACAGAAGAAATTAAGGAGACAGAGGCAGTAGAAACCGAGGAAGCGACTCAAGAAATTGAAGAGGTTAAAAAGCCAAAGGCAACTGAGAAAGAAGATTCCGAAGAAGAGAAAAATGATTCCGAAGAAGAGAAAAATGATTCCGAAGCATAAATTGTTTATAAAATATTTAATATTTAATAAAGGATAGACCTAAAAGTCTATCCTTTTTTTATGTTTATTTGTCAAACGTAATCTTATTTAACAATATGAAGTATCAATCCAAAAAGAAAGCACTATTATTATTGGAAGACGGGACTATTTTCTTTGGTAAGGCAGTAGGTAACAAAGAAGGAACGGCATATGGAGAAGTTTGTTTTAACACCGGGATGACTGGTTATCAGGAAATATTTACTGATCCTTCTTATTTCGGTCAACTCATGGTTACTACAAATGCTCACATAGGTAATTATGGGACTAATATGGATGAGGTGGAATCCGGTTCTGTAAAAATAGCGGGATTGATATGCAAGAATTTCAGTTATGAGTATTCAAGACCCATAGCTGATCATAGTCTGGAGGAATTTTTGGATGTAAGCAATCTATTTGCTATTTCCGATGTAGATACCAGAGCCCTGGTAGGCCATATTCGGGATCAGGGTGCTATGAATGCCGTAATCTCTACGGAAGTAGAAGACATAGACAGCTTAAGGGAATCCTTAAAAAAAGTGCCTAATATGGAAGGATTAGAACTTGCTTCGAAAGTATCAACCACAGAACCTTATTTTTTTGGAAACGAGAATGCCCAATACAAAATAGCAGCCTTGGATATTGGAATAAAAAATAACATTTTACGCAATCTGGCTAAAAGAGATGCTTATATAAAAGTTTTTCCTTACAATGCTACCTACCAGGAAATGAACGAATGGCAACCTGATGGTTTTTTTATTTCCAACGGGCCCGGAGACCCGGAACCTTTGCATGAGGCTGTCGATGTAGCTCGTAAGATTATGGCTAATGATAAACCTTTATTTGGAATTTGCTTGGGTCACCAGGTTATTGCATTGGCTAATGGGATATCTACCTATAAAATGCATAATGGTCATAGAGGGATAAACCATCCGGTATTGAACCTTTTGACAGGTAAAGGTGAAATTACCTCTCAAAATCACGGGTTTGCCATAAGCAGGGCAGAAACGGAATCTAATCCGGAAATTGAAATTACTCATGTCCATCTAAACGATAAAACCGTGGCCGGTATAAGGCTGCAAAATAAAAATGTTTTTTCAGTTCAATATCACCCTGAAGCCAGCCCGGGACCTCATGATGCAGATTATCTTTTTGATCAATTTTTTGAAATGATCGCTGCCACAGTTAATAAGGATACATTGGTTTAAGGAATTGTTATATTCTGGTCTTTATAAGGTCCAATATAGCGTTGTGTCCATCAGCCTTTTGTATCTTTGTTAAATAATTCAACCTTAAAATTTAGCAATATGAGTACCATAATTGATATGCATGCAAGACAGATTCTGGATTCAAGAGGAAATCCAACTGTAGAAGTAGATGTTATAACCGAAAATGGCGTTTTAGGACGCGCTGCAGTTCCTTCCGGTGCTTCTACTGGTGAACATGAAGCCGTTGAATTACGTGATGGAGGGAAGGCCTTTATGGGAAAAGGTGTTACCAAAGCCGTAGAAAATGTCAATAATATTATAGCCAAAAAAATAGTTGGGATGTTGGTCTTTGATCAAAACCTAATTGACCAGACCATGATAGAACTGGATGGTACTCCTAATAAATCTAAATTGGGAGCCAATGCAATCTTAGGAGTGTCTTTAGCAGTAGCTAAAGCGGCTGCCAATGAGCTGGGAATGTCCCTGTACAGATATGTAGGTGGTGTTAGCGCTAATACTTTACCGGTGCCTATGATGAATATAATTAATGGTGGCTCTCATTCAGATGCGCCTATAGCCTTCCAGGAATTTATGATTATGCCAATCAAAGCAAAAAGCTTTTCGCATGCTATGCAAATGGGGACTGAAATATTTCATAATCTTAAAAAAGTATTGCATGGTCGAGGTTTGAGCACTGCAGTTGGTGATGAAGGTGGGTTTGCGCCTACACTGGATGGCACAGAAGATGCTATAGAGACTATTGGACTAGCGGTTAAAAATGCCGGATATTCTTTTGGTGATGAGGTTATGATTGCACTTGATTGTGCTGCTGCAGAATTCTATGAGAATGGTAAATATGATTACACCAAATTTGAAGGAGATTCGGGCGCGATTCGCACCTCAGAAGAACAGGCAGCGTATTTGGCCGATCTCAGTAAAAAATATCCAATTATATCTATTGAAGACGGGATGGATGAAAACGACTGGGATGGATTTAAGACATTAACTGACATGATTGGTGATAGCGTTCAATTAGTTGGAGATGATTTATTTGTTACCAATGTAGAAAGATTATCAAGGGGAATTAAGAACGGCATTGCCAATTCAATACTGATAAAAGTTAACCAGATTGGTACGCTTACAGAAACGATTGCCGCTGTGAATATGGCTAAAAATGCGGGATATACTTCCGTAATGTCACACAGATCTGGTGAAACTGAAGATAATACCATAGCCGATTTAGCTGTTGCACTCAACACTGGTCAGATAAAGACTGGTTCTGCGTCTCGGAGCGATCGAATGGCGAAATATAACCAGTTATTGCGAATAGAAGAAGAATTGGGGGATGTTGCCTACTATCCCCAGGAAAAAGCATTTAAAGTAAAATAGAGATAATCCTCAAAATTATAAAAGCCTTTCTTACTAAGAAAGGCTTTTTTGTTGAAATGGAGATATTAAAATAATGAATAATTAATCTCGAACTCGAAAACCATTTGTATAAGAATTTAGCTGTGTGGCAATATTGAGCGAATCTAAATGAAAATGATCATTCGAACTTTAAAGTGGCTGTTATTTAGAACAACTATTTTCTTTAATTTTTACACTTCTTATTCGCCTCAGTAATTGTTAACGTCCTTCCTTTTTCTTAAATTTACACTACCGTTCTATAAATCAAAATCAAGCACATGTCAGAAAAAGCTACATTGCAAGTTAATGGGGAAAAGTATGAATTTCCTGTTGTTGAAGGCACTGAAAATGAATTAGCCATTGATATTAAAACACTACGTTCGTCTAGTGGTATTATCACCCTGGATCCCGGTTACAAGAATACCGGTTCATGTGAAAGTGCTGTTACTTTTCTAAATGGGGAAAAAGGCATTCTGAGGTACCGTGGATATGCTATTGAAGAATTGGCGGAGAAAGCAGACTTCCTTGAAGTTGCATACTTACTCATTTTTGGTGAATTACCGAACGAGGAACAACTAATAAAATTTGATAAGGATATTAAAGCAGAGTCACATGTAGATGAGGAAATGAAAAAAATCCTTGATGGATTTCCCAAATCTGCACATCCAATGGGTGTTTTATCGTCATTGACCAATGCTCTGATCGCTTTTAATCCAAGTTCTGTAAACGTGTCTTCAGATGAGGCCATGTATCACGCAATAGTTCGGATTTTAGCAAAATTTCCTGTCCTGGTCGCCTGGACTCTGCGCAAGAAAAAAGGTCTGCCACTGGAATATGGAAGTAGTTCATTAGGTTATGTGGAAAATATTCATAAAATGATGTTTAGAAGGCCTGATCAAGAATATCAAAAGAATGAAATCGTAATTGAAGCTTTGGATAAATTATTAATTCTTCACGCAGATCATGAACAGAATTGTTCTACTTCTACTGTTAGAATAGTCGGTTCTTCTCATGCAGGATTATTTGCTTCGCTATCTGCTGGTATTTCTGCACTTTGGGGCCCTTTACATGGGGGTGCTAATCAGGCCGTGCTGGAAATGCTTGAGGCGATTAATGATGATGGAGGTGATTCCAAGAAATACATGGCCAAAGCCAAGGATAAAAGCGATCCGTTCAGATTGATGGGATTTGGACACAGGGTTTATAAGAATTTCGACCCAAGGGCAAAAATTCTTAAAAAAGCTGCAGATGAGGTTTTAGGAGATCTTGGGATTGCTGATCCCATATTGGATATTGCGAAGGGACTAGAGAACGAGGCTTTGGAAGATCAGTACTTTGTAGATCGGAAGTTATATCCAAACGTTGATTTCTATTCCGGAATCATCTATCGGGCTTTAGGGATACCTGTTGACATGTTTACGGTGATGTTTGCCTTAGGCCGCCTTCCGGGATGGATAGCCCAATGGAAGGAAATGAGGCAAAGAGGAGAACCAATTGGAAGACCGCGGCAAGTTTATATAGGAGAAAATTTAAGACCTTTTAAAGCATTGGAAAAACGATAGCTTTACATAGACAAAAAAATGCTGCATTTAAACGTCTATGATGAGACATCCAGGTTAAGATCTGTTTTATTGGGTACAGCTCAAAGCAATGGCCCAGTACCCAAACCGGAAGACGCTTATGATCCTAAATCTCTGAAGCATATCCTGGCCGGTACATATCCCCATGAAGAAGATATGATTGAGGAAATGGAGGCGTTTGCGGCTGTTTTCAAGAAATATGACGTGGAGGTGTTCAGGCCTGAGATAATAGCTGATTGTAACCAGATTTTTTCCAGAGATATTGCCTTTGTCATAGAGAATAAACTCATCAAGGCCAATATACTTCCACACCGGGAAGAGGAATTTCAGGCCATTCTTCATGTACTTGAATTTATTGCCCTGGAAAACATTTTATATCCACCAGAGGAGGTCCATATAGAAGGTGGAGATGTTATGCCATGGCATGAGTATATTTTCGTGGGAACATATACAGGGCATGATTACCCTGATTATATTACGGCAAGAACCAATTGGGAAGGTGTGGAATATATAAAAAAGATGTTTCCTCACAAAAAGGTAAAACCCTTTGAATTGCGTAAATCGATCAGTCATCCAAAAGAAAATGCCCTTCATCTCGATTGTTGTTTTCAACCCATTGGTCATGATAAGGCCATCATTCATAAAAATGGTTTCCTAATTGAAGAAGATTACGAATGGCTTGTTTCCCATTTTGGCAAGGAAAATATCTTTGAAATCACCGGAGATGAAATGTATCACATGTTTAGTAATGTATTTTCTATTAGTCCGGATGTTATTGTCTCCGAGAGAAATTTTACAAGGCTGAATAATTGGCTAAGAGATCAGGGTTTTACTGTAGAGGAAATTCCATATGCAGAGGTCTCAAAGCAGGGCGGGTTATTAAGATGCAGTACCATGCCTTTGGTCCGGGACTAACACTTTTCTTTGTCTGATTCTTTTAATTCAAAATTAGCTTACCAGGATTTATAGGTTGTATTTACCCATTAAAATTTACTTTCTTCTAATTGCAATTTTTAGTACTTCTGTATAAAAATTTGATTAATGATTAATGTCCATTGCCATAGTGATTAGTTACATCATAAGTTAAAATTTGCAGTAAAATGATTGGGGAAATGGTTACTTTTATCCTGAATATTTAAGTAACTAATGAAGCAGATTACCAATACTATTTTGATGATTCGCCCGGTACAATTTCGCATGAACGAACAGACCGCAGTGAATAACTATTTTATGGAAGACATCGACCTCCAGAACAATGCAATTAACCTAAAAGCACAGAGGGAGTTTGATAAATTTGTTGATGTATTAAGGAATAAAGGAATAGAGGTTATAGTGATTGAGGACACGCCTGTTCCCGATACACCCGATTCAATTTTTCCGAACAATTGGATTTCTTTTCATTCTAACGGTACGGTAGTCATTTATCCTATGTTTGCCGAAAATCGCAGAGAGGAGCGAAGAAATGATATTCTTGATATTCTTGAAGCCAAAGGTTTCCGTATTGAGAATGTAATGGATTATACTTCTGCAGAAAAAGAAGGGTTTTTTCTTGAAGGAACGGGAAGTATTTTAATGGACCGCGTAAATCAAAAAGTATATTGCGCACTTTCAGATCGCGCACATGAAGAACTGGTAATTGAGTTTTGTGAAGACTTTGAATGTACTCCGGTAATCTTTACTGCATATCAATCCGTTAATGGAGAGCGGTTACCTATATACCATACCAATGTTATGATGTGCATGGGAGAGGCCTATGCCGTAATTTGTTTAGATTCTATAGATGATAAAAATGAAAGGAAAAATGTAGTAGATCATCTTAAACAGGACGGAAAAGAGATTATTAGCATCACCGAGGAACAAATGCATCACTTCGCAGGAAATATGCTTCAGGTAATTGGGACATCGGAACAACGATATCTTATAATGAGTTCTTCGGCATATCACAGTCTGCGACCAGATCAAATAGGTGTTTTGGAAAAGCACAATCCTATAGTGCATAGCCCTCTAGATACCATTGAGACCTGCGGTGGCGGGAGTGCCCGTTGTATGATGGCGGAGGTGTTTTTGCCCAGACAATAGTTTTAAAACATTTGGACCAAACTAACTCTTATTTATCAGACACTGTAAATTCACGAATAGCCTTATTGGGTTCCATAATATCATATCCTTCCCAGAATTCAGGATTGTAACTGGAAAGGTATGTGGCTTTAACAGTTTCATTTTCAACCGAATTGGAAAATTCACCAGTGCTTATTAGCTCGGAATCAAAGACAACCAATTCGTATTTCTCTGTATTGAAATTAACAATATCCAGCTCCATAGACAATTCATTTTGCTTCCTTCTTCCCTTTACATGCTTGTTTTTCTCTATTACACTCAAAGGTCTTCTTATACCCATTTTACGACCGAATACCTTATCAATAAATCGCAAATCATACTTATTATTACTTCCCTTACTGAAAATTGTAGTTCCTTTATAGGTGATTTCCTCATATGAGAAACCTAATAATTTTATTCTTTTCAATGAATTTACATTCTCATAGTCCATTCTCATTATTGCAAAATCTTCTATGTTCACATAGATTGTTCCTCTAAAATCTTCCGACCTTTTTGGGTCAAATTCTATCACATATACGCCTTCGTCTTCCAGGGCTGTAAATCCTTTTAATCTAAAATCATAGCGGTTAGATTTGTCAATAAAATTTAATTTGGTGTCATCATTATAGAAGAGTTCAGAATAAAGATCGTGCAGTTGACCTTTTTTAGATGACAGAAAATGTTTATTACCATCGTCTTTGAGTTCATCTTCTAACTCATCGGTCTCGTCTGAGGCATCAAATAAGGAATCTAGCTCTACTTTTTGACCAAACCAGCCCGACTTAATTTTTAAATAGGAATCAGGTTTTACATTTTCTTTAAAAATGCGCTCTAATTTGGCCGAAAGAGCTTCCATAGAACCTTCATTATTTTTATCGTATAATTCAGCGGCTTTTTCTATGTATAGGCGGTGCTCATCGGGTTTTCTGTAAAAATCACACAGACTTTCTGTATAGTAGGATGCATTTCTTGGTAAAATGGAGACCACACTGTCCAGAAATTTTTTATTTAGCTCTTCAATGGTAGATTTTTCAAATTCAATATCCATCTTAGTCAGGGTATTGAGGCTGGATTGTCTAAAGAACAAGCGCTGTTTTACGGGTTCTCTATTATAATTTGCCGGTAAATTTTTTTTCACTTTTTCAATGATATCTTCAATACTGAGATCATTGTTAAAAAGATAGACTTCATTTAGTTCGATAGCCTTTGGTTCTATATATATAACACTGTCCAAAGTAGATTTAAAGTGGACAGCTGTTTTTTTATAACCCATACTGGATATATAGATGGAATCTTGCTGTTCCAGCCTGGAGTTTAAATTTATACTAAATCTACCTTCCTCATTTGTAATAATACCACGATGCTCGGTAAATTGAACCGTTGCATAGGGAATGCCTTCGTTTGTTTTGGTGTCTACTACCCTGGAGGAAATAGATTGGCAATGTATTGATATAGAAGCAAGCAGGAATATGTAAGTAAAAATGTTAGAAATGGGTATGCTCATAAGTCA
>CAZHWD010000247.1:0-16120 GCA_964536335.1 uncultured Eudoraea sp.
CATTACTTGTAACCCTTTTCCACTGGTATTTTTAGTAGTGTCTGCACTAAGTGTCACTTCAAATAATGGTTGCTCGAAGGCAATCTCGTCTAAATTTAATTTTTTGCCAAACAACAATTCCCTCCATACTATTCCATTAACGGTAGCGTAATCTACATGTCCTGTAATTACGGTTCCTTTTCCCGGGTTTAACGGTTCAATACTGACTTCGCCTAAAGTAACCCCTTTAAAAAAGGTGTCTAAATCAAAATCAGAATACGTAATGTTGTAAGCTCTATCAGGATTTGAATTTATCCTAGCTTCGAATTTCGATTCAATCCTCCATTCCAGCCCCTTCATAATGATGAATAGTATAACTAGAACTACCAGAACCCAAATGGCTATCTTTTTCATATTATTACAGGTTTTCTTTGTACTCTAAATTTAACAAAATCTGGACTTAATTTAACAAAATCTGGACTTAATTTTGTTTACAATGGTCTGCGCTAATTTCTCCTTGCTCTCAATGGTCCATCCGGCCACATGTGGAGAGAGAATAATATTTTCGGCATCTATCAGATATTGAAAGGCCTCCGGAAGTTCATGCTGGGTAAACATGTCTTCAAATGAAGTTTTTTCATATTCCAGAACATCTAATCCGGCACCTAAAATTTTGCCAGTTTTTAGAGCGCTAACCAGATCTTCGGTCACTACGCATTTTCCTCTTGCCGTATTTAACAACCAAAAAGGTTTTTGAAATGCATTGATAAACTCAGTATTAATCATTCCCAGGGTTTCGGGTGTTTGAGGTACGTGCAGGCTTATTACGTCTGATCTTTGCTCCAATTCCATGATCCCTACCTGCCTGGCATTTTCATCAGATACTCCGCCTATAATGTCATAGCAAATTACTTCAACATCAAAACCACTGAGTTTTTTAGCAAAGGCTTTTCCCGTATTACCATAACCGATTATACCAACAGTTTTGCCGTCAAGTTCTATTCCACGGTTTCCTTCCCTGACCCAGATGCCTTTTTTTACTTCACGGTTGGCTTTGGTCAGATTATTAAAAAGGGCCAGTAATAATCCCAGGGCATGTTCCCCAACGGCATTGCGATTACCTTCGGGTGCAGCTGCCAAAAAAATTCCTTTATCCCAGGCATAATCCATGTCAATATTTTCCAAACCAGCCCCAAGTCTTCCTATAAATTTTAGGTTTTGGGCTTTGTCTAAAAAGGTTTTGTCTATGGTAAATCTACTTCTGATAATAAGCCCGTCATAGAGGTGAATTGTCTTTTCAACCTCAGATTTGGGTGCAGTATATTCTTCAACATTCTCAAAACCCAGGGCATTAAATTCCTCTATGAGCAAAGGATGGTTATTGTCTAAATGGAGGATTTTCATTCTTTTTTAAATTTTAGGATATTCAGTTTGTGTCTTTGCGTGCTGCACCTTACCTGTATGGGCTGTTGTCAACTTTTCAAAGAGCAATAAATGTACTTCTTCATTGTTTTTTGTAGACGGATTGTGTTCTACACCCTTTGGAACAACTATGATTTCACCTTCATTCACAACCACTGTCCGGTCTCTGAATTGCATATATAAAGTACCTTTTAAAACCTGAAATAGTTCATCCTCATTTTCGTGTGAATGCCATACAAACTCGCCCTGAATCTTTGCCAGGATTACCTGCATATCATCTACCTGCGCTATTTGATGCGGGTGCCATGTTTTACTAAATGCGGCATGTTTCTGTTTTAAATTTATAGCTTTCATTTCTATTAACTTAAATCTAATTTATTATAGATTATATTTTACTCTTTTTTGGTTTCAGGCTGGTCATTGACGTCAAATTCAAAAATATCATTTCTGGCGTAATGTCCAATTACATCAAAATCGAGTTTGTTTAACTTAATTTCTTCAAGATCTATTTCAGCGACAAGAACTCCGGCTTTATCATATAATGGACCGGCAAGAATTTTTCCGTTAGGAGCCACTATAATACTGCCTCCGCGACACATTGTTTCGGATTCATCAGCAACAAGAGACTGGTAGTTTTCGGGATACATAGATTTCGTAAAATACTGGTTGCAGCCCAGCACGAAACAACGACCTTCCAAGGCTATATGTTGCATAGTGGAGGTCCATTCCTGCTTGGCATCTGCAGTTGGGGCGATATAAATTTCAATGCCTTTTCTGTACATTGACATTCTGGCCAGAGGCATATAATTTTCCCAGCAGATCAGGCCTCCCAACTTGCCTATTTTAGTTTGATAGGTAGTTAATGATTCACCAGAAGCCTCTGCCCAGACAATTCTTTCGGCTCCGGTAGGTTTAATTTTTCGATGCGTACCCAGCAATCCGGAAGTAGGGGAAATATAGAGCATTGAGCAGTATAGACTGCCACTTATATCATCTTTTTCAGTTACTCCTATAACCAGGTAGATCTCATTTTTTTTTGAAATGTCTTCGAGTCTTTTAAGATCTTCACTCTGCACATTAAGGCTATTTTCATAGTATTTAGCATAAAGCTTGCGCCCCTTTTCAGATCTGCTGCCTATAGTGGTTCCAAAGTTAAATCCTCTTGGGTAACCCGGAATAAAAGATTCCGGAAAAACCAATAAATCACACCCCTTTGCTGCATATGTTATGGTGATCTGTTCAATTTTAGAAATTGTTTCCACCTTATTAAAAAAAACAGGGTTTTCCTGGACTAATCCTACTTTTATTAGCATAGACTGAAATTCTTAAATAGAATTTATTATAGAATTCGGGGACTCTAAGGTATCCAATTTTAATAAAAGTGAAGTCTAAATTCCCAAAATAACTTTTGCTATCCAGAAATAAATCAGGATCCCAAAAATATCATTACTCGTTGTAATAAAAGGACCGGTAGCAATAGCCGGATCTATACCCCTTTTATCTAGAAACAAGGGAATAAAGGTTCCGATTATCCCGGCAACGATGATAACCACTACCAGGGAAATTGAAATGGCCAGTGCTGCAGGAAAATTACCTTGCCAGAACCAGGTAAAAACTAAAAGAACCATTCCCAGGATTAGACCATTTAATGTGGCCAGAAGCATTTCCTTAATCAGGCGGTTACTAATGCTTCCCTTGAGGTCATCATTGGCGATTCCCTGTACAATGATGGCACTTGATTGTACACCAACATTACCCGCCATCGCAGCAATTAAAGGTGTGAAAAAGAATAGGATTGCATGATTGCTTATCATTTCTTCAAAGCCTCCCATGATAGCCGCCGCCCCAATACCGCCTAAAAGGCCCAAAAACAACCAGGGTAAACGGGCTCTGGTCAAATCCCAAATACTATCATCGGCCTCCACATCTTGTGAGATACCTGCCGCCAGCTGGTAATCTTTCTCAGCTTCTTCCCTTATAACATCTACGATGTCATCAATAGTGATTCTGCCAACCAACCTGCCAATCTCATCAACTACAGGAATGGCTTCCAGATCGTATTTGGACATAATTTTTGCCACTTCCTCAGGTTTTTCATTTACGTTAACCCGGTCCACTTTTGGAATATAAATATCTTTAATCGGAGATTTTGTGGAGGTCGTTAAAAGATCCTTAAGTGAGAGTCTGCCTTTTAGCTTGTCACCATCGTCTACCACATAAATAGAGTGCACCCTCGTTACATTTTCGGCCTGGGCCCTCATTTCTTTAACGCAGGTAAGTACGTTCCAATTTTCATTTACTTTTACCAACTCTTTGGCCATAAGACCACCTGCAGAATCCTCATCGTAGCGTAAAAGATCTACAATATCCTTGGCATGATCACGGTCCTCTATTTCTGAAATTACTTCTTCAACAATTTCCTTTGGTAGTTCTCCTACAATATCCGCAGCATCATCGGTATCCAGTTCTTCTAATTCTTCCGCTATTTCCTTGGAAGACAAATTATTAAGAACAGCCTCCCGCATATCATCATCTAATTCAATGAGTACGTCGGAGGTTTTATCACTATCCAGAAGTTTAATAAGATAAGTAGCCGATTCTTCACTAAGATCATTAGCTATTTCTGCGATATCAGCATAGTGGATCTCTGCCATGAAAGACTTTAAATCTGTGTCTTTCCCGGATTCTATAAGCAGTTCAATTTCTGCCAGTAGCTCGTCTGTGAGTTTAAATGGAGTCATCACCTATCTTCTTGGTCAGCGCGATAAATTGGGCAACAGCCAATTCTTCGGGACGCCGGTCAAAGATAGCATCTTCTTTTAGATTATCAGAAAGGTTAAATATTTTTAAACTGTTTCTTAAAGTCTTTCGACGCTGGTTAAAACCTGTTTTTACCACCCTAAAAAACAATTTTTCGTCACAGTCCATTGTAAAATCATCTTTCCTTTTAAGTCTTAATACCCCTGACTCTACTTTTGGAGGGGGATCAAAAACCTCCGGATTTACCGAGAAAAGATATTCGGCATGATAAAATGCCTGAACCAAAACAGAAAGAATGCCATAGGTTTTATTTCCTTCTTTGGCACAAATGCGCTGAGCCACCTCTTTTTGGAACATTCCTGAAAATTCCGGAACCCTGTTTCGAATCTCCAATAATCTGAAAACAATCTGCGTAGAAATGTTATAAGGGAAATTGCCGGTTATGGCAAAAGGCTCCATATTAAACAAAGTTGAAAGGTTGTATTTTAGGAAGTCGGCCTGTATTATCTCAAGTGAATTGTTTTGCTGCAGAATTTCATTGTGTTCCAACTGAAAGCTATGATTAAGGTAAATGATAGATTCCTCATCCAGTTCCATAGCTATAAGGTTCATAGAACGCTGCAACAAATATTTTGTAAGGACTCCTGTGCCGGGTCCAATTTCAAGTACATTGGTATAACCGTCCATAGAAAGCGTATCTGCTATTTGTCTGGCAATTTCTTCATCTTTAAGAAAGTGCTGCCCCAAATATTTTTTAGCTTTAACCGGACTTTCTACTTGGTAGGCACTCTTTTTAAACGAGCTGTGTTTTTTACGTTTTTTAGCCATAGTCTAGTTTGGTTGCTGGGTAGAGCTTATATAGGCCCAGGCACTTTTGCCAGAGTTCAGGAGTACTTTAATTCTTTTGTAGGCCGGGCCTTCATATTTATCAACTCCCAAAATTTCTTCATTACTACACATATAGACTCTGCCATTCACAAAATCCGCAGGTTCGTCTGAACATTGCATTACAGGATATACACCAACTACTTTTTCATCTGACAACTTATAACCCATAAGGGTGTCATTAAAACCGGAGAGCGTTCTTGAAAAAACAGTTAGCTGTATATTTTCCTCCTGCAAGGTACCGTAAGTAAAAAGATATTCAGTAGCATTTAAACTATGTTCACTATACTCCCTGATAACAACTAGTTCAGTTCTGAAGGCGACAAATTTATTTCCGAAGTGTTTTGATATTTCCTCGCGCATTCTTTCAGCATCCTCAGCATAATATTTATCTAAAATTTCTTTGTTTTCAGCGGTGTACTGTATGGAATAAGTAATACCTCCCATTTCTTCTTCAACTAGTACTTTTGCCATCTTAGCCTTTATGAATTTTCCAGTCTCCAGGACCTCCGGAATATGCGTTTCCTGCATCCATTCCAACCATTTGTCATGAACAGATTCATCTATATTAATGGTAACATTGTAGATAATCATACATCAAATATTATAAGTCAGTATATGCAAATTTAGTTAATACTATCGCCACGTAGTATTCGGAAATTTTTGCGCGCCTGAGGAAAGTAATAGCTGTCCTGATAATTGTAAATTATTTTCTCGTAATGTTCTTTAGCTTTCTCGGGCTCATTTAAGATGTTCCTATAGAGCTCTGCAAGGGCAAAATGAGCGTCATCGGCCAAAATATCATTTCCATAAAACTCAACAATTTTAAGATAGTTAAATTCTGCCGCTTCATAATCTTTGATAAGTTCCAAAAGCTCACCTTGTTTTAAAAGTGCCTCATCTTCTATTTTTTCTCCCTTGTGATTTGTGAGAATATCATCAAAAACTTTAATTGCTTCATCCGTATTCTGCTGATAAGACAGGAGGTCTGCCCTGGCATACTTTTTTAAAGCAGTCTGAGTTGAATCTTCCAAAGAATTATCTGAAATTAAAAGGCTTAACTGCATGGCATCGTTTGCAATAAGTTGCGAAGTTGAACCTCTTAAGACTTTTAATTGAGTAAATGCCCAATCAAAATCACCCTTGTAAAAACTAGTCTGAGCTACTTTAAATCGCGCATCCTGACCTAATACATCATTTTTTAAACTTTTTTGGACCTGGGAAAAATTAATTAGTGCTTCGTTAAACTTCTGATCAAAAACAAGGATATCTCCAAGGGCAAGTTTTACATAAGCTCTACTGAAGCGCTCCAGGGGGAGATCTAAACATTTCTTGAGGATGGCAATTGCCTCCTGGGGTTTACCTTTTTTAAAAGTGAGGAAATGGGAATAGGCAATTTGCAATTGTAAGGTGTGATTTTCATATCCATATACTTCCATCAAAGATTCAAACTGCCCTTCTACTTCATTAAGTTGCTTTGCGCTTGCATCTAAAAGCTCAATATCAATTAGGTTCAGGCGTGCATTGAGTTTGATTACCGGATCATTAGAATTTTTATCGATATAGGTAAAAATTGCTTTAGCATCATCAACGGCATTGTCCTCCAAAGCAATGTCACCCAGACCAATCAAACGTTGTAGTTTAAAAGCCCCGGATCTTTTATAGATGGCTTTTTCCTGATTGAAGGCACTGTTGTATTGCCTTTGTTGCACAAACAACCAACTCAGGATTTCATTCCATAGGATATCGGGATTTTTTTGAGCTTTTTGCAGCAGTATTTTTTTCAGCTTGAGATTATTTGGATTCTCAGGGTCTGGGGTAATAAAATTATCAAGATTTCGAAGTACATTAGTCTGAGTAGCCTTGCCAGCTGAGATTAATTCCAAATAGGAGTCGTACATCCTTTCTATATCTCCTTGCTCTCCATAAATACGAGCCATTTGAAAATTATAGTCTAACTGCGGATTAAGCTCCATGGCTTTCGAGTAGGCCCTAAGGGCATAGTCTAAAAGGGCATAGCGCTGAAATCTGAACCCTATTCCATAACCATAATTTGGATTTACCTCAATTTTTGAAAGTGCAATTTCATAATTCTCTTTAGCCTTTTCTGTCTGCTCCTGCAGCAGATAATTATACCCCAATTCAATATAAATAGTTGGGTATGGGTTACCAGATTTTATTTTCTTTAAAAGAAAGGCCTGCGCTTCTTCATACTTTTCGAGCTGCTGATAGCAGGCAACCAGGCCTTCGGCATAATCTGTACGCCTTGGATTTTTTTCCACCAGATTTTCATAAAAAACAGCAGCTTTCTTAAATTCACCATCATTGAAATACTGCTTTGCCAGAAAATCTTCTTGTGTCCGGCATTGGAAGGTACAGATAAGACAAACAAATAATAAGGCAAATCTCATATTGGAAATTTATCAAATTTAACCAAGCTCTATAAAAAACACTGTCAAAGAAAACATAATATCGCTGAACTGAGCTTTTTCCCGAATTGATTCAACACCAATACAAGGTGCAAATCATGAAACTTCGCCCAATAGGTTCATCAAGTAAAATCTTTTAATTTATTCTATTAAAACCTGTGTAGGGCACCAGGATATCCGGAATGTTAATCCCGTCGGCAGTCTGGTAATTTTCCAGAATGCCTGCTAATACCCTTGGTAAGGCCAGTGAACTACCATTTAGCGTATGTGCCAATTGTGTTTTGTTGTTTTCATCTCTGTAACGAAGCTTTAGTCTGTTCGCCTGAAAAGTTTCGAAATTAGAGACAGAACTAATCTCTAACCAGCGGTCCTGTGCAGTTGAAAACACCTCAAAATCATAAGTAAGGGCTGAGGTAAAGCCAAGATCGCCGGCACAAAGGCGTAAGACCCTGAAAGGCAACTTTAATTCCCTTAAGATATTTTTTACATGTTCTACCATCGCATCCAATGCCTGGTAAGAATTATCAGGACGTTCTACCCGCACTATTTCAACCTTGTCGAACTGGTGAAGACGGTTGAGCCCCCTAACATGCACCCCGTAACTGCCTGCTTCCCTTCTGAAACAAGGGGTATAGGCTGTATAGCAAACAGGGAGATCATTTTTATCGAGGATAGTATCTCTTAAAACATTGGTTACAGGTACTTCGGCGGTTGGTATCAGATAAAGATCTTCTTCTGTAACATGATACATCTGACCTTCCTTATCAGGGAGTTGTCCTGTGCCATAGCCGGAAGCCTCGTTAACCAGCAGGGGCACCTGCATTTCCGTATATCCGGCTTCGGTATTCTTATCTAAAAAATAGGCAATTAAGGCGCGTTGTAAACGGGCACCTTTACCCTTGTATACTGGAAATCCTGCCCCGGTGATTTTAACACCCAGTTCAAAATCTATGATGTTATATTTTTTTGCCAGTTCCCAATGTGGCATGGCATCGCCACCAAGTACAGGAATATCTCCTTCCCGGAAGACTTCTTCATTATCTTCTTCACTATTTCCGGCCGGGACGGATTCATGCGGGACATTAGGAATTTGGTATAGTGCTTCCTCCAGCTCATCTGCAACAGCATTTAGTTCTTCGGTTAACCTCTTAGAATCTTCTTTTAGCTGGGTTGTTTTTTGTTTAATCTGGTTTGCTTCTTCTGCTTTTCCACTTTTAAAAAGCAAGCCAATCTCTTTAGATAGTTTATTGCCTTCCGCTAGCGTATTATCCAAATCTGTTTGCAGCGCACGCCTTTTTTCATCATGGCTAAGTACCTTATCCAAATGAAGTTCTGCATCGAAATTGCGTTTTTTTAAAGCTTTCGCAATCTGATCTTTATTTGTTCGTAAGGCTTGTAGCTGCAACATGTTAAGATGTTTTAAGGCGCAAATTTAGGGTTAATTGATTAATGTATCAATTTGGAATGGCAACATTTTATTTTATCACCCATATTTACTAAACAAAAAGGATTCCTATTTAGAAGCCGGTAATTCGGCTTTGGTTTCTTTAGAGGGCAAAATCCAGTTATTATGCCAAAAATAGTCCCAATGTTCCTCCGCCAGATCTACTTCCGGATCAATAAAGGGTTTTAATTTACTGCCATTTACCCGGACCCTGGAATTTACATAAACGGAAATATCCGCACCGTCTACAGCATAGATTTT
Organism: uncultured Eudoraea sp.; assembly: GCA_964536335.1. Lineage (GTDB taxonomy): Bacteria > Bacteroidota > Bacteroidia > Flavobacteriales > Flavobacteriaceae > Eudoraea. Next base: position 9,181 of record CAZHWD010000247.1, read on the forward strand.
TTTAAGACGTTGTGCAAACTGCCAAATAAAATCTGGATATGAAGCAATTCTGGATTTTTGCTTCTTTGTAAGGTAGTCATTGAGATTCACATTAAAGATATTGCCATTATCATTATTGATCACTTTAAAACTGATTATACCAGACCTGCTTCTGAGCATCATCCGCCAGCTCAATCTATGTCCCTCTTCGGTCCATAGAACATCATCTTTTATAAAATGATGTCTTACGGGAAGAATAAGTTGTGCTGTAAAGTAAATTCCAAATCCCAGTAAAAAGAGGTTTCTGTATTTAGGGATAATGACTTCAGAAGGTTCCGGTAAGGGTTTCTTTTTAAAGAAAATCCGCCTAATAGTTTCCGGCTCAAAAAAGAAAACGGTAAAAGCCAGTGCAAGGTAGGGAAAGATCCCAATTTGAAATACGACAGAATTGAACAGGTGAAAGAATATCGCGAAGGAAAAAGCAATTTTTCTGGAAGGCTTCCACAGTAAGGCAGGAACGATGAGTAAATCGAATAAAATTCCCATGACTGAAATAAACTTATGAACCCACGATTCCTGCAACAAATCGCCTATGAGCCAAAAATCAGCTTTGTTTCGCATCAATATTCCAACAAAACTAAAATCGAGCCAATCCGCGTATAGTTTGGCCAGGGCCGCATAGGTATAAACAATAAAAAGTTGTAGTACTATAATCCATTTTACATAGCTGTACATGCTCTCGCTTCTAATAGGCGGCTTAGCTCTGGCATCTAAGGAATATGCCTGGTTCGCGGGTAAAAAGCACATTATCAGGGAGATTAGTACCAACAAATAATAGTGGTTGTTGTATGATGTTTTTTGCATCAGGTAAACCGCTGTCCAGAGAATGGTAAATGAAAGTATACTGATTCTGTATTTATAACCAAGAGCAATGAAAACACCCAGGGTACCCATAATAAAAAAGTAGATATACATCCCTGGACCGGGTATCGGTTGTAACCATTCAAAACCAATAAAGGAGAAGGTAAATGTGGGCTCTATCAAAGTTCTCCTGACCCATCCTGTTAAGATGGCACCATAGCTTTCCAGGCTGATAAGAATCCCCAGAAATATGCGAAAAATTATTAGGGGACTGTTGTCTATTCTTTTAAAGAAAAAGGAATTAAACATCTAGCTTGAAATTATGGCAATTGACGTTTCTTTATCTTTTAGCAATTGTGTCTTAAGTTCCTCCAACGAGTTGAACTTATGTTCATCGCGGATGCGCTCTATAATATCTACCTGGATATTTTGGTCATATAAATCCTCTTTAAAATCAAAAAAATGGATTTCAATGCTCTTTGAGGAACCATTTACAGTAGGGTTAAAACCGATGTTCATCATTCCGTAAAAAAGCTTGTCATTAAGGATGCTTTTTACCACATAAACTCCGTTTTTAGGGATGAGTTTATATTTTTCTGCAATAAATAAATTAGCTGTGGGAAAGTTTAATTGTCTTCCCAGACCTTTGCCTTTTTTTACATCGCCCGTCAGCATATAGTTATACCCCAGGTATTCATTGGCAGTCTTTATATCTCCTTCTATAAGCGCATTTCTGATTTTTGTTGAACTTACAGAAACATCATCTATTTCCTGTGCCGGAATTTCTTCAACTTCAAAATTTAGAGTATTCCCAAAGGCCGAAAGATCTTGTATGTTTGCATTTCTGTTACGGCCAAAGCGGTGGTCATAACCAATAATAATTTTTTTGGTCTTTAATTCATTCACCAGGATGTCCCTAACGAATTCAGTGGAAGAAAGACGTGAGAATTCAAGAGTGAAGGGATGAATAATTAAGTAATCCAGGCCAATAAATTCTAAAATTTTGATTTTTTCCTGGATGGTATTCAGAAGCTTTATTTCTGTATCTTTTTGTAAAACCATTCTGGGATGCGGGAAAAAAGTAAGTACCGTAGATCGCAAATTAGTTTTTTTGGCATCATTTATGAGACGTTCAAGTATTTTTCTGTGACCTATGTGAACACCGTCAAAAGTGCCAATGGTTATAGCAGTAGGGTGCTTTTTATCGTAATTGGAAATGCTTTGAACTGTGACCACACAAATAAAATAATAAAAAGGCTTACTTTTAAAAGTTTAAAAACCCCTTGATGTTAACAAAACTACGTCTTGTTTTATCAATTTCCATAATATTTCTCTCCTTTTACGGATCTGCACAATCCAAATATTGGGGTCAGGAGATTTCTCCCAGTAAGTTTGCTTCACCTTCACTAACCAATCCGGACGCAACTAAAGTAAAGGTTTTTGATTTAGACCAGGCATCATTATCTGAGGAACTTTTATCTATATCTTCCCTTAAGAAAGTTTCTGGGATAATTTATTTTCCAGATGTCAAAGGGAAACAAAGGGCGTTCAGAGTTTCAGAAAATTCTGTTTTGTCGCCGGAATTGGCAAAAAAATATCCTGGTATAAAGTCCTATTCAGGCTATAGTTTGGATGGAAGTGAAGACCGTATTCGATTTAGTATTTCACACAATGGAGTACAAAGTATGATTGTTCATGCTGGAAGCGAAAAGACGACTTTTATGGAGAAAGTCTCAGATGGAGGCAGTGCTTATGTAGTTTACAACAGAAGTTTACATTCGAAGCTGAACAGCAACTTTATTTGTTTTACCCAATCAGTGATTGAAAAAAGCCTCAACGGGTCTGTTTCAAAACTGGTAGATGATCAAACCCTAAGAAAGTACAGAATAGCAATTTCTGCTACAGGAGAATATACCGAATTTCATGGAGGTACGGTGGCCGACGCCCTTGCGGCAATAAATGCTACACTTACAAGGGTAAACCAGGTTTTTGAGACTGATTTGGGCGTTACTTTAGAATTGATTGCCAATACAGATTTGGTGATTTTTACAGACCCTGATACGGACCCCTATGGGGGAAATTTAAACACAGAAGTTCAAAATACACTCACCACAACAATTGGCGAGGCAAATTATGATGTGGGTCATTTATTTCATGAAGATACAGATGGAGGTAATGCGGGCTTTATAGGGTCTGTTTGTATAGATAACCAAAAAGGAAGTGGATACGCCGCCGCCTTAAATCCGCAGGGTGATATCTATGATCTCGATTTTGTATCACATGAATTGGGGCATCAATTTGGTGCAAATCATACCTGGTCTTTTGAATCTGAAGGCACTCTGGTACAGACAGAACCGGGCACCGGAACCACAATTATGGGATACGCGGGAATAATACCCGGAGAAAACGTAGCCCCAAACGGAGATGATTATTTCCATTATAACAGCATATTTCAAATTATAGAATATCTTCAGACTACGAGTTGTGGAGAACTTACGCCTTTAACAAACAATCCTCCGGTTATTAATCCAATAGCTGATTATATTATTCCCAAGGGAACACCATTTGTATTGGCAGGAAACGCCATAGATCCGGATACTACAGACATACTTACTTATGTATGGGAACAGATAGATGACGGCGTGGTCACTACAGAAAACTTTGGGCCCGACAATCCAAGTGGAGCAAATTTCAGATCGCTTAAGCCCACTACAGATCCGGACAGATATTTTCCAAAATTATCAGAGGTTAACCAGGGGAATCTTACGCAAACCAATCCGCCAATAAGTTCGGCCTGGGAAACGGTTTCCAATGTGGAACGTGAAATGAACTTCGCCTTAACAGTTAGAGATAATGCAGCAGGAGGCGGTCAGGTAGCTTCAGAGCTGGTAAGGCTTAATGTTTTAAATAGCGCTGGACCATTTGTTGTAAACTCTCAAAGCATAGCAGAGACCTATACCGCCGGATCTGTGCAGACCATCAGCTGGGATGTCGCCAATACTAACAAAACACCAATAAATACACAAGAGGTTGATATATTTCTTTCTACAGACGGAGGCTTGAGTTTTCCAATACAACTGGCAACAGCAGTTCCAAACGATGGCAGCCATGAGGTTATTATTCCTGGCAATAGTACTACCACTGCACGTATCATTGTTAAGGGCACAAACAATATTTTTTTCAGTATGAACTCAACTGATTTTGCCATTGAGGATTCTGAAGTTATCTTAAATTTTGCCGACCTCAATTATGAAGTTTGTGAACCCAATGACCTTGTGGTGCCTTTTATATATGAAACCTATTTAGGATTTAATGAGGAGGTTACCTTTAGTGTTCAGGATATGCCTGCCGGCCTTACGGCAGTTTTTACACCGCCAACTGCCACAACAAACAATACTCCGGTTTCCATTATTTTTTCAAATACTGATCTTGTTCTTCCCGGGAATTATCCTGTGACCGTCACAGCCACTTCTTTGAGTATCACTAAAGATGTGACATTAAATATTAATGTTAGCGATGCTAACTTCTCAGATGTGGTTTTACAGACTCCCATTGATATGGCAACAGGGGTAGGACTGCAACAACTCCTTACCTGGGAATTGAATGCGCTGTACACCTCATACGATATAGAAATTGCCACAGATTTGCTGTTCACTTCAGTTATTGAATCTGCCAGTGATGTTATTTTTAACACTTATTTACCGGAAAATCTACAGGAAGAAACCACTTATTATTGGAGAATAAAACCGAAAAACTCTTGTGGGGAAGGAACTTTTGGCCAACCATTCAACTTTACTACTATAACAATCAGTTGCGACATTGAAACAGCTAAAGACCTACCTGTGGAAATAACCTCTATAGGTACACCAACAGTAATTTCTAAAATTACATTCTTAAATGATTTGCCGGTAACGGATGTAAATGTAGGTTTGGAATTAGAGCATAGCTTTCTGGCAGATCTTATAATTAGTATTACATCACCCCAGGGGACGGAGGTTATTTTAACTTCCAACTCTTGTGGGGAATTGGAAAATATTGATGCTGTTTTTGACGATGACGGAGATCCTTTTATCTGTGGTGGCGGAGCGGCTGCAATTAGCGGTACAGTAAGCCCCTTGGGCTCATTGGCCTCCTTTAATGGCGAATCTTCTTTTGGCGAATGGATACTAACAATTTCTGATACTGCCCCGGCAGATGGGGGCAGCATTACTAACTTTTTCCTGGAAATTTGTGGTGAAGGTGAGCTGAGACCCGACGATGATGACGATGGTGTTTTTGACGATGGAGATGACCTTTGCCTGGGAACACCTCCGGGAACTGAGGTGAATACAGACGGCTGCCCCGTTTTTCGTTTTGCTGCGGATAATTTTAATCTGGCAATAGAAAGTGAATCCTGTATTACCAGTGATAACGGATCATTTGAAATAACTGCTGTCATGTCTATGGATTACACAGTAAATGTATTGGGCAACAGCTTGAATATTACCGAGGACTTTACCAAGGATTATAAATTGGAAAATTTAGCTTCGGGCACTTACTCGGTTTGCATAAGTGGAACGGACGGAGTAAATACTTTTGAAGAAATCTGTTTTGACGTAGTAATAAATGAACCCGAACCTTTAGGTGTAAGTTCTGTGGTCTCTTTAGATGGGCTACAGGCAGTTTTGACATTATCTGGTGCCCAACTGTATAATATTGAATTAAATGGGAACCTTACCCAGACGGAAGGTTCAGAAATTATTCTGGATCTGAAACAGGGTCTAAATACCCTAAAAGTTTCTACAAATCTGCCCTGTCAGGGTGCATATGACGATACTGTCTTTATTCCAGCTGTTCCATTTATATATCCGAATCCGGTAGTTCAGTCTTTGAATATATTCTTAGGACCAACTACAGATCCGGTGGACATTGCTGTTTTTGCATCTGATGGCCGACTTATCATCAGTCAAAAGTATGATGGTAATGAGGATACATTTTCACTTAATTTTGCTGGAATACCTTCAGGGCTGTATTATGTAAATATAAGAGGAGGAGCTATAAAAGGAACCTATAAAGTATTGAAGCGATGAGAGTTGTTTTAGTAATTTTCATAAGCCTGCTTTTTACAGCCTGTAAAAAGGACTCACCCAAGCCACCTTCAGCGGCAGTTTTAGTTTTCCCTTTACAAAACTCCCTTTGTACCACAGGAGTAAGCATAACTCCCACCACAAGCAGGGTAGAGTTCATGTGGCAAACCGCGAACAACACAAATACCTATGAATTAAGGGTAACGAATCTTTTAACTGATATTACCCAAACGGTTGGTACTCAATCCACCAGTGCAGAACTCACCATAGAAAAAGGAACTCCTTATTCATGGTTAGTTATTACCAGGAATACAGAGGTGCAGGAAACGGCATCAAGTGCAACCTGGCAGTTTTTCAATGCGGGTTCCCAAATTACCCATGCTCCCTTTCCTGCACAAATAATAGCACCTTTATCCGGGGCTTCTGTGGTTCGGGATATCAACGGAGAAATCGTTTTGGAATGGTCCGGCTCAGATGTTGATGATGATATAGTGGGTTATGAGATATTCGTTGCTACTGCGTCTCCTCCACAGGTTTTGGCAGCTTCGCCCGCATCTTCTGTATCCAGTATTAAAATAAATACTATTGCTAATACGGCATATTATTGGAAGGTGATCACCAAAGATGCCGAGGGAAACAGTTCAGATTCAGGTATTTATACTTTTCGGGCGTTATAGGTTATAAACAATAATGTTAATAGTACCGTTCGGTGTGATAGGGTAGACTAGGTATTATTGTACTCATTCATGGTTATCTTTACTCCGGCAAGGACAAAAGATGAGATAAGTTCATTGGCTCTCTCCAGCCGTTCAGGAAGTGCACGTTTTTCTTCATCATTCCATTTTCCAAGGACATAGTCTACTTGTCTTCCCTTATTAAATTCAGAACCAACTCCAATTCGCAATCGGTTATAATTCACAGTTTGTAAGCTATTTTGAATATCCTTAAGACCGTTGTGGCCGCCATCACTTCCCTTAATTTTTAGCCTCAGTGTCCCAAAGGGGAGGTTTATGTCATCGGTGATGACAAGGATA
>CAZHWD010000248.1:0-1797 GCA_964536335.1 uncultured Eudoraea sp.
CCAATTAACTTTGCCTTTTAATTCGAGTATCTTAGTCTGAGACTCATGCCGCAACAATTCTCGCAAGGCGTGGTCAATTAGAGCCCTTTGGGTTTTGATGCCAGTTGTTTTCATGCACTTATCAACTAATTTATCATCAAGCACAATGTTTGTCCTTTTCATATGGGTGCTCCTTTTTTGATTATTTACACATAATAACAAAATAGTTGTGTATTGCAAGGGTAAATATTTCGAGGATAACCACGGTTTTAGATCATCCAATCAAACAAACAACACAAAGCCATTTTGCTGTGTTCAGAAATATATTCTGATAAGCATTTTGCGGCAAAGCGAGAACGACAGATCAAAGGTCGGCGTCGTGATAAAAAATGGATTTGATCAATAGTCATTCGGTGAGTTTACCCCGTCCGCTTGCGGCGGGGAGCTTCATTTTGGAGGCTTTGAATTTAGTTTGGGAATGCGGTGATAATTGTGCATCAATTGATTTTTGATAAAGATGTGATACAAGGATTAACTAAATTTAAATGGAGTGAGCACTATCGCTATCGTAATATTTAGGTGCTTTTTAAGAAATATTTTTCAATAAAGCAACATCAACAGAATTTTAAACCAGATGGGGGAATTAATCATGCCGACTGTATTCAATTCGTTAAAATTAGAGTTAAAAACAAGACAATCACCATTACCTGAGTTCTCCTGGAAAACAAGCCCACGATTGGCCAAATTAGTTAAAGCTGAAGATTTCGAATTTGACATCCGCTCATTGGATCCAGGCCGATTTTCTTTTCCGTACCATTTCCACAGAAATGCTGAAGAACTATTTTTGATTATTTCTGGAAAGGCAATGTTACGTAGACCTGATGGATTTAAGGAAGTAAATAAAAATGATGTAATTTTCTTAGAGAAGGGTCCTTCTGGCGCTCATCAACTTTATAACCATACCGATTCTGCGTGCGTATATTTAGATTTAAGAACTACCGTAGGTGTTGATATCTGTGAATATCCAGACTCAAATAAAATCAACATTCTTCCATACTTAGAAATTTATGAATCTTCAGCGAAAGTAGATTATTATAAAGGTGAAGAAAACGTGAAGACGAAGTGGCCAGATGACATTGTCAATAAGCACTGATTAACGTTTTCCGAAATTTCAGCCTCAACTCTTATCAAGATAAAAATACGCTGATATCGATAGTTGTAAACAATCCCGGATTGATCACTCAAAAACCCTGAACGTGGTGAAAGGGAGAGTTTTCTTTTCGATCTATACACTGGGATGATAAGTCCACAAACGGGTAGTCAATGCTTGTTAGTCAATGCTTGTCGGACCAAATTAACTAATTGATAATTAATGAAATAGATGCTAAACGAGGCGTTGTATGGGGTCTTAGAGATAGCTTTTTGATAGCAAAAAAGTGGTTCTAAGGAAAATTTGATGGGAACCGGTATTTATTTAGTAAGGCGAATTTAAACTTCACTGTTACCTCAAATCACATCCATTTATTGGTCTATGACGGTAAGGTGAATATCATTCCAAAATCGATCCAGCTCATCGCCGGGAGAACGGGAAGAGTATATAATCAAAGAAAAAATCGAAAGGGAGCATTCTGGGAAGATCGATATCATGCAACTGCGGTTAAGACCGGCAACCATTTAATTCGCTGATAAATCGGCAGAAATTATCGGTGATAAAGAATTTGTGATGGAAACAAAGGCTAAACTGGGTGCAAAGGCAATAGGCCGCAGAGAGTTGGAGAATAATGAGGGATATGAGCTTAAAGAACTCCAACCTGTTGG
>CAZHWD010000249.1:0-33751 GCA_964536335.1 uncultured Eudoraea sp.
TCAGTGCAAGCGTGACGCTCACTCTAGCCCCTTCTGCAAAGTATTACGAAGGAGAAGCCAGAGGCCATATTTGAATTTGTAATCAAATGCTGACTGAATCACCCTTATGAAGAATAGGACAATTAATCCCTAGTTCTTCAACACCTCTTTTAAACTCCTCCTCGTCAGCCGGATTATACCTTTTACTAAAGAATGCCGGGCAGTTGTAGTGACACGGTATAACATGTTTTGGTTTCATTATTTGCACTGCCTGCAGGGCTTCGTTCTCATTCATAGTATTGTGAACGGTTTTTCCTCCTATTGGTATCATTAAAACGTCCGGGGAGTTAATGGATTTCCATTCATCTGCATGAAGAAGGGTGTCTCCAAGATTAACAATCATTTTTCCATCAAATTGTATCTTGAATCCAATAGCGCCCCATCCAATTCTTTCTTTAGGACCTGGTTTTAGCGTTTTAGAATAAGGCCCTAAACTAAAACTAAGTGACCCATGCGTTGTCTTAATTCCCGTAATTGTCATTCCATCAATCTCTATGGTTTCATCAACTGACAGTGTATGGATTTTACCTACCACTTTGGTGAATGCAAGTCCTTTATCTCGCGGACCGAGCATTAAATTTGTTCCATCAACCTTTTTCACCATTGTTTTATTACAAATGATAGGGGCATTGGAAACTTCAGCCATTCTATCTGCATGCCAATAATGATCAGGGTCTCCATGGGTCACAAAAATGTGAGTAATATCATTCCATTCAGATTTTGGAATCAATGTTGTAAACCGAAAAAAATAAAACATAAGCCCGCCTGGGTCAATAGCAATTTTTTTGTCCCCGGATTCAATTATGAAAGCGTTATATAAATAGTGGGTAATTTTCATAAAGAAATGAGATTAAAAATAAGACCTCCACATTAGATTGAGTCATTAAAGTGTTAATAGTTTGTCGTTCTTAATTAAGGATAAAGCAGCATGGAAGTGTTAAAGCATTATGGCCATTGTTGTTTGTATACTGGCTACAAATTTTTAGTTCTTTTTTGAAAGAAATAAATCCAATTCCAAATATTTTTCATTCATGATACTTAGTCCAAATGCCGCAGCAGAAGCTGTAAATACTGAATAATCAAAAACTCCTTTTATCCCAGTTGAAAAGGCAATCGCCAGAGCGAAGATTAACATAAGAAATCCACTTAATTTTGCAACAAGTTCCGTTTTAAAACCAATTATCAGGCTAATTCCAAATAATATTTCTGCAGCTGTTGCAATGGCCCCAAAAACAGGGACCAAGGTTTCTGGAATAAGAGGATTAATTAACTTGGTGTATTCTAAAAAACTTTCCCAATTACCCCAGGCAGATACTTCTGCAGGCCATAATCCAAATCTATCTGCCACAGCAGATAAAAACCCAATTCCAATTGCAAATCTTAAAAAGAGTTTAATAATTTTTTTGCTCATAATTTATGGTTTTGCATGTGTACAACTATGGGATATAATTATTAATTATATCTCTTTTATATAGACTAAGATAATATAACTAAAATATAAGTTCAATAGACAATTGAAAACGGTGTCCGGATGACTATATCTCTCAGCGAACAAATCCACACCCGCCTTTCAATTCTAAATAATATTGATTATACAATTCCAAATATTGGCTTATCAACGCCATTTCTCTTTGCCGTTTATTCTCAGTGATATCATTTGCCTGCGCATTAATCGCATGTACTTTCATCCTAACATTTGCCCGATATAATTTGTAAAAACTGAATATTTGTTCATCACTTTTATTTTCAATACAGTGTATTTTTGAGAAGTAACGTTCACTAAATATTTTAGATAAATCGAAACGGCCAAACCTCTCCAGGTCCATACACAGGAAAGCAACTTCATTCAATAGGTCCAGTTTTCTAAAATCATCGTTAAACTCTATACAATCAAAAATGACGGGGTCGTCCAGAAGAAAGATATTCCGGGCATGAAGATCACCATGTCCATCGATAACAAATCCCTTTCTGTTTCGATCAGCGATTCTCTTCTTAATAGAATTTAAAAATTGGTAAGCCCATTGATTGACTTCTTCCAGCAACTGCCCTGTCTCTTTACCAAAATTCTTCACCAAAAAGTTTTTTACACTCACTACATCTTCAAATTCTTTGTAGAGTTCCCTCCAATCTTCTCCTTCCGGTACAATTACCGCTTCCTGATGAAAAGACACCAGCACATCTGCCAACTTAATAATAGACGCTGCTTTAACTGTTCCATGAGCCAGAAGTAAATCCAACTTTTTTGTGTTATCCATCCTCCTCATCAAAACCGCATAATCTATAATTGTTCCTTCGATATCAAGGAGATGATACTTTCCGTTACTTTTTTTGATGGGAAGCACCTCGAGATACATCGCCGGTACAAGCCTCTTATTAAGTTTTACCTCTTTTTCACAGTATTCTTTTCTCTTTTCCAGAGTTGAAAAATTCAGGAAGCTGAACTCGATCGGCTTTTTTATTTTATAAACGTACTGATCAGTAAGTATGACCCAGGAGATATGGGTCTCTATAAGTTTTATCCCATCTGTTGGGTAAGGAAAAGTTTTGTTATCAATAATATAGTTGACCTGATCTCGTGTCATTGCTTTATGAACTTGATAGCTTTTTCAATCAAATCAGGCATTTCTTCCTGACCAGAAAATAATTGAATGTATTTCTCCTGCATGGGCTCAAATTGCGATTTAATCATTTGATAAACAGCGTAATCGGCTTCGCTGTACCGACGCTTTTTGGATACGCGCTTTTTCACAACTTCCTCGCCGGCACATACTTCGATCCATTTCATGGTTACATTATACTCCTGTGCCAAGACCTTGAATCTTTTTCTCAGATTCTTTTTATAAAACGTGGCATCAACAATTACGCTTTTTCCTTTTTCAAATTCTAACCTTGTCAGGTGTAAAAGCTCATCATAAATAAAGGCTTTATTTTCTTCATCGTACTGTTGGGATTTACCCGATAAACTTCTGATGATATCAGTATTGAAATGCTTAATCCCTAATTGGTTGGACAAAAGGGTAGCAAAAGTAGTCTTACCTGTTCCGGGAAGACCGAAGATTACAATCAATATGGGACGATCTGAACGCATGTCTAATAATGATCAATCATTGATCCTTAATATATTAAATTTAGATTCATTTCCGCAATCCATTTTGCTCCCAATGTCTAAGATAAATAAAAAACGTTAATGTTTTTTATCCGCTATCTAAGAGATATAAAGCGAATAAAACTTTTTATTCTTACGGCCAAAGTTCAAAAAAAGGACAAGATTTTTAGGTAATTCAAAAAAATACGTAAGAGGTCGCTTTAGACTTCCCCAGCGCCAGGAATAACATGTTCTTTTGGTTTCAGGGATAATTAAGAAAGTACATCAAAGTATTTTCTGAATTAAAAAACAATGCAAAACGAGCTCTAAGATTCAGCAGCCCTCCTACCAGCCACTTGTGCCACTTCACAAAGCCAGGCAGCTCCCCAGGCCATTGCCTTTTCGTCGAAGTCGAAGCGGCTCGAATGTGCCGGGTAATTGGTCTTTCCTGATATGCTGGCTCCGTAGCGGATGTAACATCCCGGCACCTCTTTCAAATAGTAACCGAAGTCTTCGCCTCCCATATTGGCAAGGTGGAGTTTTCTGACTTGGTCTTCACCTACCACCTTGATCGCCGCTTCCCGGCTAATAGCTGCCATTTCAACAGAATTTTCCAGCATGGGATTTCCGGTGCGGATGCTCACCTTAACGCCCGCCCCGTGCAGACTGCCGACTGATTTGGCTATCCGCCGTAAGGCTTTAATAAAATGGTTCCGGACAGAGGCTTCCTGAGTACGGATAGTCCCTTCAAGTATAGCCTGGCCAGCTATGGCATTGGCTACTTCGCCCGCCTTAAACCGGCCCACTGAAATGACAGCGGGGTGAGCAGGATTTGTTTCCCGCGAGACGATGGTTTGGATGGCCATTACCATCAGGCTACCCACAACAACTGCATCTACCGCTTCGTGAGGTTGGGCAGAATGGCCACCCTGTCCGGATATCTCGATATGGAAATAATCGGTAGAAGCGTTTACCGTCCCTTCGGTAACCACTAGAGTGCCGGTAGGAAAATGCCGGTCTATATGTCCGCCGAAAATCATCGCCACGTTTTCCAGGGCGCCGGCTTTTATCATGGCTTTGGCACCGGGACCGCTTTCTTCAGCCGGCTGAAATATCAATCGGATTGGCGCTGCGAGATCTTTCTTTCTTGCCAACGCTTCCGCTACTCCGAGGAGCATAGCGGTGTGACCGTCATGACCACAGGCATGCATAATCCCGGGATAGTTAGAAGAAAAAGGCAGTCCTGTCTCTTCCAGGATCGGTAATGCATCAATATCCGCCCTTAGCGCTATTATCGGTGCTCCTTCCCGACCGGGGAGATCTGCTATAACCCCGGTTTTTCCGGTACGGCGATAGTTTACTTTCAATTTGTCCAGTTTAGAGCAAATAACTTCCGAGGTGCGTTCTTCCTGGAAGCTCAATTCGGGATGCTGATGTAAGTCCCGTCTCACAGAGATCATGCGCTCTAAAATCTTGTTGTCAATACTGTTAATCATGGATATGTTCAGTTTTATTTCTCGTTAATCTATTCAAAGAGAAACGACAGGATAAGAACTATTCATTCAATAAACAATGACATTCGTCAATACGTTCCATAATAATCATACCCAGGAAGTCCCAATCCTGAAATCTCACAGAACATCTCCATCTTTTGCATAACCGCCTAACATATTATTAAGTGTAAACGTTAAGTACAAACTATGTCCTTTATGCACATAGTATGTTTTGGGTTAAGTTGTTTATGATGTGATGGAAAATATATACTTAACAAGGTTCAGAAGGATGGTTTCAAAGGCGTTTCTGATGCCACAATTAAAAAATATCAATTAACACCTTATCAGTTCTGTGGATTATTTCTAAGGAATTTGCAACACTTTTGTGCCCCTGATCTTTTATTCCTTTAACTCAAGTAGTGCTTCACTGGCCTGTTCCTTATAATTTTCAGGCCGTGGGGCAGTTCTATGAAAAGTTCGAACAGGTATCTGATCAAGAAGCAATTCTATTGTTGGAAGAAATCAATACACCTAAGAAGCCTAGCCTTTGACTACCACAACAGGTCTAAGTTTGGCGACTTTTTTGGCAATCCCGGAATCGATAACGGTCTCGACCACAATATTCACATCTTTATATGCTATGGGCGCTTCTTCGGCTAGTCCTTTAAAGGAACCCGCTTCTACAAAAATGCCTTTTTCTTTGAGATTTTCTTTGAGTACCGGAGCATTTACCTGCTTCTTTGCCGCCGTCCTTGACAACCTTCTCCCCGCCCCGTGACAACATGAACCGAAGGTTAGTTCGTTGCTTCGGGAAGCTCCGGCCAACACATAGGAACAGGTACCCATGCTTCCTGGGATAATAACGGGTTGCCCTACCAATTTATAAGATTTAGGTAATTCTTCAAACCCCGGGCCGAAAGCCCTTGTAGCCCCCTTGCGGTGTACGATAACCTGAGCTTGCTTTCCATCAACTAAATGTGTCTCGACTTTGGCAATGTTGTGTGCCACATCGTACATGAGTTTCAAAGGTTCAATTGCTGGCCCAAAAATATTCCTCCAGGCAGTTCTGGCCTCCCACGAGATTACTTCCCTGTTGCACCAAGCATAATTGGCCGCCGCACACATGGCCTTGAAATAATGCTGTCCTTCTTCAGAATTGAAAGGCACACAGGCCAATTCCCTATCCGGCACTTCGATACTATATTTGAGCATTGCGGACATGATTTGACGAATATTGTCGGTGGCGACTTGATGCCCCAACCCCCGAGATCCGGTGTGAATCAATACCACCACCTGACCTTTGGACAGGCCGTAGGCTTCTGCAATCGACTCTTCATAAATTTCCTCCACATAATCCACCTCTACAAAATGGTTTCCTGAGCCTATGGTACCCAGTTGGTCAGTACCTCTTTTTTTTGCCATCTCGGAGACCATAGACGGATCTGCATTTTCCAACCGGCCTTTGCTTTCCATAAAATCCAAATCCTCTTTTACCCCATATCCTTTTTCAACTGCCCACTCGGCGCCTTTGAGAAGTACTTCGTCCATTTCCTGGGCAGAAAGTTTAATTTGCCCGCCTTTTCCCATTCCAGAGGGGATCTGGGCATACATCTCCTTGGATAATCCCTCCAATTTATCTTTGATCTCCTCAATTTTTTGGTTGGAAGTAAGTAACCGTACCCCACAATTGATATCATAGCCAATACCCCCGGGGGAAATGGCCCCTTCTGGATACAATGTAGCCGCTACGCCACCAATGGGAAAACCATATCCTTCATGGACATCGGGCATAACAAGGGAAGCCCCCTTGATACCGGGCAAGGATGCCACATTTACCAATTGCACGAGAGACCGATCTTCCATAATGGCATCGAGCAAGGGTTCGGAGGCCAATATCCTGGCGGGTACCCGCATTTTAGGGTGGAATGCTTTGGGAATCTCCCACAAGAAGTCTTCGATTTTAAGGATGTCCGTTTTGTTGATTTTCATCTGTTAAATATCAAAAATGATCAAGGTTACCCAATCACCATTATTATTTTTGTGTACATCAGCCTCATGGTAGGTCACTGCCTTAATTTCCTCATCAAACCCCTGGGATTGTTGCCTACCATGAATCTCTGCTCTTATCTTCTTTCTTGTCAACTCAAAAAAAACTACCTCACAAAAAATCGCTTTTTCGGAATAGGAAGTCGTAAGTACCCACGATAAAAAATCAATAAGCAGGCAGGTTTCATCCTGTGCCATAAGTTCAATTTTTGACTTGAGTACAAATGGGCCATTTTTATCACAAAAACCTTCCCTTAAAATGTTTCCCATTCCCAACACTCCTGCAATAAAAAGCTCTTCAAGAGTGGAGCCTTCTATTTTCATACGAATGTCCGCCATATGGGGAAGGTATCGAATCTTCATTTTTTAGTGGCCTTCACAACTAGAAAGGAGCCCTCTCCAAAACCTGGTTTCGGAATTTGTATTTCCGCAATTTCCTCTATGTCGCCAAAAAGGGTCTGGTTGAATTCCAAGTTTTTGAATCCTGCATCCTTTAGCAATTTCTGTATTCGGTCTACGGTATAAAAATTGGCCTTTGCGAAGAACGTACTTCGATGGCGTTTTTCGATATATTGTTTCGCCACACTTCTATCCTTATCCAAAAATCCGATCAACACAGAGCCTTCGTGTTTTAAGACCCTGTTCGCTTCGGCTAACGCATTCCTTAAACTATCCAAGTGGCAAATGGTTACAAAAAGTACAAAATCGAATTGCAGGTCACCGTACGGAAGTCGCTCAGCTAATCCTTCGATAACCTCTATTCCCCTGTTGATGGCCTTTTCGGCCATTTCGCTAGAGGGCTCTACGCCTTCTTTAATTCCTAAAGGAAGGGCAAATCTTCCAGTGCCCAAACCCACCTCAATGCCCCTAATATTTTCCGGGAGTTTTAATAATTGCTCCTTAATTGCGGTAAGTTCGGATTGATAGACTTCAGGATAGTTTTCATACCATTCCTCATATTCTTCTACGTGTCGGTCAAATATTTCTTTTTGTGTCATCTTACTTCTGTTTATGATTCCCTAAATATCATGAGAATTAAATCCATCAGCAATGATCTATATCAATCTGCAAAGATTTTTAGAAGTAAAAAACCAGGTCCGCCATTAGGA
Source organism: uncultured Eudoraea sp. (assembly GCA_964536335.1). GTDB lineage: Bacteria > Bacteroidota > Bacteroidia > Flavobacteriales > Flavobacteriaceae > Eudoraea. Next base: position 7,773 of record CAZHWD010000249.1, read on the forward strand.
CACCTGGCAAGAATATCATTAGGGGAAGCCGTAAAATATGACGTGGCATGTGGTACGGCCGCTACGCTTCATCCTGGGACGCAAATTTGTAATAAGAAAGATGCGGACAAACTATATGAGTGGATAAAAAATAATAGTGTTAAAAAAACAAAAAAATATTCCCAAACTGATCTAGGTCATTTCAAACCAGAAGTTGACCCCGTATCTTGGCACCCTATTTAAGAATAATAAAGCTCTTTGAAAAAGAAAAATTTATAAGTCTTATTCGGGGGAATTAAGGCTTGACAGGATGGAAGAAGCATGACGCCCTTTAGACCATTTGAATCGCGATATGGTTTAGCGATAAATTTTGTTGAGGTCAGTGTAAGCGGTAATTGGAACGGAAAGCATCTTCCTGGAAACCGGAACATTTGAGTGTTCCGGTTTCTTTTTCCAAAAATAGTATCAACCTGACGCAGGTCATTTTGAACTTAGATGCCATCCCTTAGTTTAGCATCAAAGTTGAATGGTATAATCCTTTGAAAACAGAGTCTGAACGACTTCTACACATCATAAATAACAATAAACTTATTATTCGTAGGGAGTAATAAGGTCTGGTATAAGAAGGTGTCGAAAATGCCCCATGCCGTGTGGTTTTAGCTATGGCCTAGCAATAGGTTTCACTCAAAATTACGTAAAGCGGTCAAAGGTGGTTTTTACACTTTCTTGGAAACTGGAACATGCAAATGTTCCAGTTTCTTTAAAGTATTGATCGGCATCATTGCAAAATGGTAAAGTTCATAGTAAAGGGAACGGATGCAGTTGGTACTCCAATCGGTCGGTTAGTTCGTTTTAGTAATAAAATTGTTTAAGAGATTGATAAAAAAGTGTTGATGAAATCTATTTCTTTATGGAAAACAGGAAGTTTCGGCTTCCTGTTTTTATTTTGACATTAAAATAATGGTTTCTCTACGGTAGAACTGATCAAGAATCTAGACCAAAGGCATAATATTGTTTTCCTGATTTAAGTAGATCTCTGTTTGCCATCACTTTTAATTTGAATAACAAATTAAAGGGGGACAGAGACATTCGAAATGACCTACATCATTTTAGAATACATGCATTTAAAATAATTTTGTGATAGTTCTAAGGGAAGACACCATAGAAGCATTAGATCAATTTGCAATTTTGGAAAGGAATGAAGCAAGTGTCAAATAAAAAAGAAACATCCAATACTTCGGGAAGCAATAAAAACTATCCCAAACCGCCCTATGGGGGAGATGCTTTTAGATGGCTCTATTTCTTTTTATTTGGACTCATATTGTGGTTTGCTCTCTTTTCTAACCCCGTTTCCGGTACCCGTGAAATCAGTTGGTCTTTTCTACAAGACACCCTTTTGCCACAACAGGAGGTTGCAAAAATCGTAGTAGTAAACAAAGAATTCGCGGAAATCTATATCAAAAAAGACCGTTTGCTAGACCCAAGGCACAAAGAGGTCAGCGAAAAGTTGTTCAGTACTGAAGAAGGCCCACTATACCGCATGACCATCGGATCAGTAGAGACTTTTGAGGATAAATTGCACAGGGCGCAGGAGGATTTTTCCTCTTCAGAAAAAATAAATGTACAATATGAGTCTCGTACCAGTTGGGTCGGTATTCTGTCTTGGTTGCTACCCTTTGGAATTATTATCTTGTTCTGGCTGTTCATGCTAAGGAGAATGGGTGGCAAAGGGACAGGTGGAAATCCGCTCTTCAATTTTGGGAAATCAAAGCCCCAAATTTCGGATAAAGGCACCAAAAGCTCTGCCAGCTTTAAAGATATTGCAGGTTTAAAAGAGGCAAAGTTAGAAGTCATGGAGGTAGTGGACTTCTTAAAAAATCCTGAAACCTATACAAAATTAGGGGCGAAAATCCCCAAAGGGGTATTGTTGGTAGGCCCTCCCGGAACAGGAAAGACTTTAATGGCCAGGGCCGTTGCGGGCGAGGCGCAGGTTCCCTTTTTCTCCATGTCGGGATCCGAATTCGTAGAAATGTTTGTTGGCGTGGGAGCCTCCAGAGTACGCGACCTTTTTAAAAAGGCCAAGGAAAAAGCACCGAGTATCATATTTATCGATGAAATAGATGCCGTGGGTCGTTCCCGTGGCAAAGTCAATGCGTTTCAGGCCAATGATGAACGAGAAAGTACTTTGAACCAGCTGCTTACCGAACTTGACGGTTTTGGCCCCAACACAGGGGTCATTGTGCTGGCTGCCACCAACCGCCCGGATGTGCTAGACAAGGCCCTACTGCGGCCCGGCAGGTTTGACCGCCATATCTATTTGGAACTGCCAACCAAAGAGGAACGGAAAGAAATTTTTGGGGTACACCTGCGTCCACTAAAACTTTCAAAAAATGTAGATGTGGAACTGCTGGCCAAATTGAGTCCAGGATTTTCAGGGGCCGACATCGCCAATATCTGTAATGAAGCTGCACTGATCGCGGCCCGAAAGAAAAAAAAGACAGTGGAACAAGAAGATTTTTTGGAGGCCCGTGATCGGGTCATCGGTGGTATGGAACGCAAAAGCAAAATCATCTCACCCAAGGAAAAAGAAATTGTGGCACACCACGAAGCTGGCCACGCCGTGGTTAGTTGGTATCTTAAAAATGTAGATTCTTTGGTTAAGGTATCCATCATTCCGCGAGGGAAATCTTTAGGTGCCGCCTGGTACCTGCCCGAAGAAAGGCAAATTGTAACAAAATCGCAGTTTATGGATCAGATTTGTGCCTCGTTAGGTGGCCGTGCCGCCGAGGAGATTATTTTTAATGAGCCATCCTCAGGGGCTTTGGACGATTTGGAAAAGGTAACGAAACAGGCTTATACCATGGTAGCCTACTATGGCCTGGATGAGGAGATAGGCCCAATCAGTTTCTACGACTCCTCAGGACGAAATGAACAGTTATTGGGGAAACCCTATAGCGAAAATATGGCGCAACAGATCGACAAGGAAGTAAAGGAGCTGGTGAATACGGCCTATGAAAGAACAAAAAACTTACTGTTGAAACATCGTGACGAACTGGAAAAACTAGCGCAACTCCTCTTAAAACAAGAAGTAGTTGAAAAAGAGGATCTGGAGGAGATATTGGGTAAAAGAGGCATAAAAGAATTAGTCAAGAGGAAAGAGTGAAAAGCGTAGGTCGCATACTTTGTATTTCCGAGCGGGGTACTTCCGTTCAACAGATTCCCTGGCCTGCTAATCAGGTTGACCCACGCCTCGGAATGAAATTATAGCACTGAATAATTAAACTAAAAAAATAAAGGCATCATGGAAAAAACACAAAAACCCAAAGAAGTAATCTACAATGAAGATCTACATTTTGAACACCAGCAATGGCGGTCCGAACTTGCATTTTGGGAAGACGAGTTAAAATCCTTTAAAAACAGGCTAAGTGAACTTGTAACCCGGTGGACCGATAACGAAGTATTGGCGCAATTGGAACATTATCAAAATGAATTTATCCTTCATGGCGGTGTCATAGATGATATGCAGGAAGCTATTGAGCAACATGAGATTCGTATTGCTGCCCAAACAAAAACAGGACAAGATGCTTTAGATACCATACTCGTAAAAAAACATGTGGAATTCAGAAACCGAATGGAGACACAGCGACAGATCTATGCAGATTTGAAAAAAGAGTTTTTTAGGTTTCTTTCAAAGTATATGTAACAATAACGTTCGCAAAAAGTGCTGTTTCCGAGACCGTTTTATCTTATAGATATTAATGGCATAACATGTTTTTGGTAAGTGATCTGTCTAAAGTTTATGAATATCATTGGCATTTTCTATAAATCGAGGTGATGCATTCCGCTATCCCTTATTCTTTCGTGAAAATGGTGATTTCCATAGTCGTGCATTATAAATTTGTTTGGGGTTTTTTACTTCTACTACTTTTCAGTTCAAAGTCTTTTGACATACCCAAAGACCATTTTTTTTAGCTCGCGGAAATCGCTCGTAAAAATATCCATACATTTCTTTAGTTCTTTGTGCCTATCTCTGTAATCAGCATCCGCAAGTCCTTTTTCGCCTTTTTCCAAACGGGCCAATAATTTTTCATGACTGATAATATCGTCAGCCAGATAGTCGAACAGGTTCTCATGGATCTTGTCCAGATAACTGAGCATTTTGCCATATTCCAGTTCCCTGACCTCTTTTTTTTGCAACAGATCGGCGAAGAACTTGGTCTCGTCTTTCCAGAAGTAAATGGTATCTAACCATTCCATGCTTTCTCTATGTAGAATGTCTAACCCTACACCTAATAAAAAATCTGTTTTTTGATTTGAAGTTTTCTTGTTCATGACAGTAGTAATTATTAATTTATTCCCTTGTACCTGGTATAAAAACTGGTTTTGAGCGCCTTGCTAGCTTCTTCTAAAAGTTGTTTCACTTCTTGAAGGTTTTGATTTAATATTTCTGCGATTTCTTCGACATTAAAATGGTGTTCTGTTGCAAGTTCATAGACCCTGCGCATAGGTAGTGGCAAATGGTACAATACCATTTCGGCATGCTTCCTGATATTCTTTTCGCCCCATTCACTGTCTAGTTTGGCAATCATTTCATTATTGTCATCTTCCACAAAAACGTGGTTCAAGATATAATTGTTTTTTCCGTAGGATATATCGTCCAATTCTTCCATCATAACCAGATCACCATCGCCGTCGGTAGAGAATTTTTCTTCCATGGCATCCCAAGCCGGTTTTGAAAAATCATCGATGTTCTGAAAGAAAACCTCATCAAATTCCTCCTGGACAATGGTATTATTCAACAGTTCATCAGCCTTTTTGAACAACCATGAATACAAGTCTTTTTCATTTTTAACCTCATCAAAATGATCATATGCTGTAATGAATAATTGATCTACGAAATCGGCAGGTCTGTATTTTCCCCGGGGAAGGTTTCCTTTTGATATCGCGGTATTCAATCTTTTCACAATGTAACGCTTTACTTGGGGCAAGGTTTTTAACAGCAGTTCGTTAAACGCTTTTTTCTCGCCCATTTTCTTATGCTGGACCAAATCAGAATAGGTACTCGCCACAAATACTCGGAACTCTTTTTGACTTTTGTAATAAGTTCTCGTGTTTTCCATTTTATTTATTTTTTATAAAACAAAAATGCGAACTTAAACCGTTCGGTGAAATGATTAGGATCAGTCAGATCAGTTCTGTGGATTATTTGCTAAAGGATTTGCAACACTTTGGCGCCCCTGATCTTTTGTTCCTTTAACTCAAGTAGTGCTTCGTTTGCCCGTTCTAAAGGATACATTTGCACCTCAGGTTTAATGGAGGCCTTTGCCGCCAGCTCCAAAAAATCGGACACGTCTTTAGCCGTTACATTGGCGACCGACTTAATTTCCTTCTCCATCCAAAGATGGTCCCGGTACGACAGCTTTTGAAGATATTCCTGGTCGCCTTTTTCTTTTCTAATGGCGTTGATGACCAATCTACCTCCCTTTTCCAAATTGCCGAGGGCTTCCACAATAGGTAGCCATGCGGGCGTGGTATCGATAATGGCATCGAGCTTTTTGGGGGATGCATCGGCTGTTTCGCCAGACCAGAAAGCCCTGAGTTCCATGGCGAACTGTCGTTCTTCAGCTTTTCTCGCAAACACAAAAACTTTGGTATTCGGATAGCGGTAGTTGACCATTTTGAGCACCAAATGTGCGGAAGCGCCAAAACCCGTAAGTCCCAAATTATCCCCGTCCTTAATCTGGGCAAGCTGAATGGAACGGTAACCGATGGCCCCGGCGCATAGCAAAGGGGCTGCTTCAGCATCGGTAAAAAAGCCAGGAATGGCATGGGCGTATTTTTCGGGAACGGTCATATATTCTGCATAACCTCCGTTTACATCTTTTCCCGTGGCAAGAAAATCTTCGCAAAGATTTTCATTGCCCTCCAGGCAAAATTTGCATTTGCCGCAGGCGGAAAAGATCCACGCTACCCCCACCCTGTCGCCCACCTTGAATTTTGAAGTGCCTTTGCCTAATTTCTCTACGAGCCCAATAAGCTGATGCCCGGGGACCACCGGAAGTTTTGTCGGTGACAGTCTTCCTTCAATTTCGTCGAGCTCCGTATGGCAAACCCCGCAGACCGAAATTTTAATACGGACTTCATTTTCTTCAGGTTCAGGAATGGGAATATCTAACAATTGAAGAGGCGCTCTGTCTTCTTTCAAATCAGATATTTTGTTTAGAATCATTGCTTTCATATCCGTATACGTAATGTAGGACATAAAAGTAGGCGCAATTGCTTATGCCACCCATGACATTTATCAGTAGCCAGCGAGTAGCACACTTAGTTGGTCCTCAATAAGGTGGTGAATTATCTATTAGAGTGTTAGTGTGGTTTATTTTCGAATTTTCAGATGACCTATATCATTTCATAAGTAACACAATATGAGTTCCTTTGGGGTTCATTAAAATCATGATTATGAAAACCAGGACACTTCTATTCATTTGGTTATTCCCCCTTTTAGCGATCTCACAATTCAAAACCGGGAAAGACGTTACCATTTCATCTCCGCAGAGCGACGATGTATACCTGGCAGGCGAGGATATCAGTATTGATGCAATGGTCAACGGCGATGTGGTAGCCGCTGGCAGCTATATTACCTTAAACGATTCCATTGTCCAGGATCTTATAGTGGCCGGTGGAGAGATTATTGTCAAAGGTTATGTGGCAGATGATATACGTATGGCGGGTGGAAAACTGACCATCGACTCAGAAGTCGGCGATGATGTTATCGTTGCGGGCGGCGAACTTACGATTACCAAAGATGCCATAATAAAGGGCAATCTGATAAGCGTGGGGGGCAAGACCAGAATAAAAGGAGTAATAATAGGAATGCTAAAAGCAAGCGCCGGCGAACTGAAAATGAACGGCATAGTGGAAGGTGACGCCATGCTGCAAGGGGGGGAAGTGGAAATAGACGGAAAAATATACGGCACCTCCGAAATTGTAGCCGAAGATTTGGAAATCGGTGAAAATGCCCAATTTCATAGAGATGTTACGTATTGGGCGGAAGACGGTGAAATCGATTTTAAGAATTCACTGGTCAATGCTACAGCCAAACTAGACGAAACCCTGATGGGCGAACATGAGGAAATTCCCTGGAAATTCTTTGGTATTGCCGCTTTTGGCTTTTGGGTCTTCTATATGCTTTCGGCATTTTTGGTCATCCTGTTATTGAACTATTTTTTTAAACCACTTTTTTCCGAGGCAGTTACTTATATCCAAAAAGATCTATTGAAAAGTTTTGGCTACGGTCTGATTTACCTCTTCGGCCTGCCCATACTTATCGCGTTTACCTTTATGATCATCATTGGCATTCCTATCAGCTTGTTCCTACTATCGTTCTATCTTTTTAGCGTGCTGTTCGGGCATTTAGTCGGGGCCTTGCTGCTGACCTATTATTTGGAAAAACGCAATGGCAAACCCTGGGGATATTGGAAAACCGCGATTATAGCCCTGGGCTTCGCATTTTTCATAAGATTATTGACTTTTATTCCCTTGTTAGGATTTCTAATTGCATTCCTTGTAATGGCCATAGCCTATGGTTTATTGGCTTACACGATATGGCAAAGAAGAAATCAAAAAGACATAAAATTGGCTGAAGAATAACAGCATCCGAAGAAATACCTAAAACCGTTATCATTTAACTGGAAAGTACCACGGGCCCGCCTGCCTTCATATCATTACGGAGCACACGCCCTCCGGAGTAAAACGAAGGAGGGCAGGCCGGATTAGAAGCCCTTATTGGATTTTTGCAGGTTCTTCATTAGCCTTAAATTCTATAAGTCCTTGTACTATTGCTTTAATACATTCACATGGCGTAGGTCCTCCCTCCCACATCCCTTTACAGGGTTCTTCAATTAATTCAGGTCGGTTCTGATTCATCCAATCCCTGGCTTCATAGTACAAATCCGGATCATTTGAGGAGGTTTGAACAGATCGGATTTGTTGATTTTTTATAATTAAATGAAAAGTGTCTGTAACATTTAAATCAATTTGAAGGGCACCCATCAGGTCATCTTTTACAGTGATAGGACATATCACCAGGGAATCATTCTTTTCTTCACAATTGAATCGTTTTATTATTTGGTAATTTCCACATTCTGCCCATTTTTGATAATACAAAATGCTGGGTTGAGATTCTTCAGCATTTGAGAGCTTTCCTTTTAAAGTGTCTCTGTTAAAAGAATAGAACGCATCAATAAACTGATTGGCGATAGCAACATTATTGTCGTGGCTAACAGAGGCTTCAGACTTAGTTCCATTTTTGCAGCCAACAATCAGCAGAATAGAGATGTAAAGTAGTTGTTTTAAATTCATAGGCAGATTTTTATCAGGACAGTATGGCTTCTTACGTTTTGTGTGAAATGCGTTTTCCTTAATCCCCGAAGCCTTAAGCGAAGGTGATAATCCCTTTATTTATTAATGTCATTATAAATGTCCCATACAGATTCCCATTTACCTTCGTGATTTTTCTTACTAAGCATAGCCCATTTAAAAGAACTATTTTCTATGGTTGAATCGGATTTCTGTATAGATATCTCTCCCAAACCTTGCATAGTTGCCCAGTCTCCAAAATAAATAACTTCCTGCACTTTTTCGGTAATCTTCATTTCACCGGCGTTCTTTGGAACCTCATCCTCGAAATGCTTCTTTATAGCCTCTCTACCTTGTATGGAGGAAAGTTCGGGGGGCATAAAAAGTGCTTCTTCCGAATATGTGTTTGAGCAACCCTCAGCATCTCCATTATTCCAGGCATTTAAAAATTCTTCTGTAACCGACTGCATTTTAATTAGTCCCGGACCACTATTTAAGATAACACCCTGTGGTATTTCATTATTAATGCCGTTGAAGTTTTTTCCCCAAAAAAAACCTATTGTAAACAGGGCTATTGCGACAATGAATATTATTATTCGGTTGCTGTTTTTTACAGAATTTCCCATCGATTATATGTTTTCAATTGGACAAAAATTCTCGAATATCATTAGACAATTTTAAAAAATCATCTTCGTGGATATACATCATATGGCCTCCTTCGTAATAGGTCATTTTAATTTTCTCTCTCTCTATTCCGTTGCGGGAAAAAGTATACTCAGCGTCAAAAAACGGAGTAATCAAATCAAAATATCCACTCGCCACCATAACTTTCATTTCCGTGTTCCGTCTCATTGTCTCGGCCAATTTTCGAGCAACATTAACAAAGGAAGGCTCCCATTGTTTCCCTTTAGCAATAGGTCTCCATTTCCAATTTTTGTAAATTTTATCATTAGAAGTAATATAAGGACGATCCATTTTAATAGAAAGCACCGATGCATAATAATGATTTAGGGCCGCAGTATACGCTGCACCTATTTGATAACTTGATGCATCTCCAAGATGAGGACCATCTGATAATTTATCAACTTCATTTCCCATAAAACGACCATCTAATCTGCCAAGAGCAAGACCCTGATCTGCAAGTAGTTCCTTTTGAAATCTATGCATTAAAATCCTAAGATCAGATTTTAAAATATAGTCCTTATCCAGACCAGTAAAATAGCTCAACTTTTCAGCTGCCTCATTTTTCTCAGTTTCATTAATTAAAGAACCTTTGTAAAGAACAGAGGCATACGAATTGAAAGTGTACTTTCTGCATTCATCTATAAATGATTCCAGTGTTTTTCCTTGCCCTGCTTTTTTATGATACCAGGCAGCTGCAGCCATACTGGGTAAGTATGTGAGATAAGAAGTTATATTGTCATGAACTGATGTTGAGCCGGCATAATCCAGGGCTTGAGAAATAAGTATTAAGCCATTTAATGCCATATTTTGTCCATCGCTCTCTAAAGTATTGGCTACGGTAACCGCTCTTACTGTACCAAAACTTTCACCAGCAATATATTTTGGTGAAAACCAGCGATTATTTTCCGTTATCCATTGTCTCATAAATTTAGCTATGGATTTAGCATCCTCATTTAGACCCCAATAGTCTTCAACTTTACCTTTACCGATAACCCGGCTATATCCGGTGCCAACGGGATCAATAAAAACCAGATCCGTCAGATCAAGTAATCCATTTTTATTATTCACCAAATTATAGGGAGCTGCACCATCATCCTCTTTTGCGTCAGAGTTTACTTTTACCAATTCAGGACCAAACATCCCCATATGCAACCACACTGATGCCGATCCGGGACCTCCATTAAAAACAAAAGTGACCGGGCGTTTTGATTGGTCGCTTAACCCTTCCTGGAGATAGGCAACTGACCATATAGAAGCAACCGCATTGCCAGATTTATTCTTTAAATATGTTTCTGATGCAAGTGCCTTATATCTAATTATTTTGCCCCCGTTTGTAATTTGATGAGTGGTAATATATGACTTAGGTTCCGGTACTGAGGTTGAATCTTGTTTTTTTTCTTGTGCTGAGACAGCTAAGGAAAATATCAGGAATATGGAAAGTATATTTAGCTTTATCATAGTTGGCATTTTAGGTTTTTTCAAATATAGTTGATTATTCGTGATTTAAATGCTTCCCGGTAACGCTGGCCGTGCCACCCGTTTTCTTGCGAATGCACCGTTCAATAGCGTAAACCGTGTCCGAAAGCGCCGTGCACCTGGCATATCTCTGCAGCGAATGAAGCAGCTTTCTCCAGGGAGTTTTCAATCAACGAGCCCGCCTGAACACTGGTGCTGGCTTTACCTCCGATATAGGAAATCAGGAATCCGCTGATGAAGGCATCTCCTGCTCCGAGCGTGTCTGTTGGTATCACTGCCTGGGGAGCCTGTCTAAACCAGGATCGACCATTGAATAGAATTACTTCGTGGGGACCCCGTGTGGCCACTGCCACGGCACAGCCTCTATTCACAGCTTTCTCAAGAAGTTCCATTGCCGCTTCTTCGGTCCAATCGGCACAGGAAAAAAAACCGATGTCGATGTACCGGCATAGGGATAGCGCATGTTCGCTCTCGAAGTCATCCGAAAAGTCGTAGCTGACCAGGGGCTTCAATCCTTGCATTTGCGATAGATAGCGATCCATATAACTGTACGCACTGGTATGGACAATTGAAAACGATTGCAGGTAATCGACATCGTCGAAAATGAATTCCATTGGAACAGATTTGCTAACTCCACCCTCGTTCGATGAAATAAAAACTCTCTCGCCATCTTCGATTGTCAAAATTGCCCGCCCATTTGGTCCGTCAACACAGCGGCAATGGGAAATATCCACGCCGATTTTTGTGAGTGTTCGTTGCACATGCTTAGCGCTCTCATCGCTTCCAAAAATGCCCAGATAGGCCGAATTGCAGCCCAACATTGACGCATATACAGAAAAATTGAGTGCGTTACCCCCCGGAAACATCGTTCGTATATGAATGTAGTCGTCCACGACATTGTCGCCGATACCAATAACCTTCATAGCACACTTCTCCATCATCAAAATTAATATTCCACTTTACCCATATAACGGCGTGTTTCAAGTGGATGATTACGAATCTGTGCCAATGCTTCCCGGTAATCACACAGCACGCTGTAGAACAAGATGGGATTAAAAAACTCGACAACTGACTCTGGAAGCACACCAATACCGAGCTCTTTGGCATCGATTATTACATAATTTTTCGCGTAAGTTTTAAGGAAGTCGATTACCCGCTGATCTAGGGGGCGAGTGCGGCCTTCATTTACCAATACTATGAAATTGGTTTTTTTGTCTGTAATTTCGAAAGGACCGTGAAAAAACTCCCCTGAGTGAATTGCGCTTGCGTTTAGCCATTGCATTTCCATCAGGGAGCAGATGGCGAAACCATAAGCGAGTCCGAAGCTCGCTCCGCTAGATAAGGTATAGAACAATTTCTCATTCTGATAATTCTCTGCGAATGTCAAGACTCGCTTGCCCACTTGCTTGCGTGCTGCTGCAACGACATCATCTATCTTAAGTAAAGCTTCCTGAAATTCTTGGTAATTGGCATATCCCTCCGACTGTTGCAATATTTCAAGACAAAGTGCCAGTGTAATTGCCATCGGATTATTTTGAACATTTGATTCATCACCCCACTCGTATACAACATTGTGATCCGAAAAAGCAGCGAGCTCCGATGACTTATTGTGAGTCAATGAGACAGTGAGAGAACCGACTGCTTTTGCAACTTTCACCGCCTCAACTATCTCTGGCGTAACACCGCTATGCGAGCAAAAGATAACAACCGACCGCTCTCCGAGCACCTTCGGCACTGCATAAACAAACTCGTTGGCCGTATAGAGATCAGTGCGCAAAAGGCGGCTCTCACACGCCAGGAAGAATTTGGCAGGGTAGAGATCTACTAGTGACCCTCCACAGGCAACAAAAAATACCTCTGACATTTGAACCCCGTCTTCAGTTCTCGCCATGAGCATTTTGACCAGCGCCTTAGTATGTATGGAAATTGAATTCATAAAATTTAATACTGATATTATGTTAGCATCTTTTTTAATTTTAATAAACGGAAATAGTCAACAAGATCATGGTTGTAATCAACAATAGTATAAGAAGAGGCATTATAAATTGCAACCACTTATTGAAACCTATTTTCACAATAGCCAGGGCTGCTAATATTAAACTCGTAGGATTGATCAAATAAAATAGTCCCATACCATATTGATAAGTGTTAACAATAGTCTCTCTTCCAATGTTTACAGTATCTGCTAATGGCGACATGATTGGCATGGTTAAAACAGCCATTCCTGAGGACGATGGCATAAAAAAGGATAACCCGCCATAAATAAAGAGCATGACATTCGTAAACACACCTTTGTTCATCCCTTCTGTTAATGTACTGGCATGAAATAAAATGGTATCGCTAATAAGTCCATCTTCCATTAAAATGGTAACACCACGGGCGATCCCAACAATAAAGGCAACACTCAGTAAAGAGGCTGCACCTTTTGCAAACACCTCCACGAAAACACTTTCTTTGATCTTGCCAATAATACCAATAAGGATGGCGCCAATAAGAAAGGTAGTTGTCATTTCTACAAACCACCAACCTAAAAAGGAAACACCATATATCATAACGACGAAACATAATGAAAATACAACGGTAATGAGTCTCAGTCTATTTGTGAATTCCGTTGTTGTATTCATGGGTTTTATTCCAAACACTTTCTCCAGTTCCTCTTTTTGGTCATAAATAATTGACTTAGATGGATCGACTTTTACGCGTTTTGCATAGTAAAGAATATAAAGAATGGTAATAGCCAAACAAACAACCAGCATGATTAAGCGATTGTTGAGACCCGTTGTCCAATTTATTCCAGCCGCATCCGAAGCAATAATCGTAGAAAACGGATTTATAGTAGAGCACATTGTCCCAATTCCTGAACCGAGAAAAATACAGGCAAGCCCAACCATCGCATCGTATTTTGCTGCCAGGAATACAGGAATTAAAATGGGGTAGAAGGCCATTGTTTCTTCGGCCAGACCAAAGGTTGTCCCACCGGCTGCTATAAGTGTTGTTACCAAAATAATTAGAATATACTCTCTGCCTTTAAGTGTTTTTGCCATCCAGAATATTCCGGCATCAAATGCGCCTGTGAGGTTCATAATGCCAATTAAGCCGCCAATAATAAGGATTAAAAAGATGATGTCTGCTGCTGCGATTATCCCTTTTATAGGCGATGTTGCCAAAGCCGCAAGGCCTTGTGGTTTTGATTCCAGTTCTTTATAGGTGTCGGGAATTCCAATTGGCCTATAGATATCACCACTTATAAATTTTTGAATAGGAATTTTAATGTTGAGGTTCTCTAAAGTTTCTTGCGTTGCCGGTAATTCGATGCTCTCTTCTATGCTGGTTTTGTTAAATGTATTGCTTGTAGCATTGTAAGCCAGACTATCGTATTTTCCTGCAGGAACTATCCATGTTAAAAGTGTTACAAATACGGCAATGAAGATTAGAATGGTTTGGGCAGTTGGAAATTTTAGTTTTTTCATTTATGAATTCTGTTACTATTTCTTGGTTGGTTCAAATGCACCACAACGCTCTTGTACCTGCCTGCCCGCCTAAGGCGGGCCTGCCCTCCTAAGGCGGGTATGAAAAGTAGCATTTTTATAATCGCAATCTTTTCGGATAGGTTAAATGTATTAAAAAAACGCAAGCTTAAATGACTTGCGCTTAGTTGACTATTTTTTATAAACGCTGTTCTGGTAAATCTAATAATATTCAAAATTTAATTTCTTCACATTGGTCTTATTTAATTTAAAGACGACTTATTATATATTACTGGCATTTGTCCTTTCCATTTATTCCATAAATTATTGTCGCTTATTAGATTAGCCATAAAGTGACCTACATTAATACGACTGGTTTTACCTCCGTCAAAAATTGCACTTCTGATTGGCGAAGAGTGTAATTCGTATTCGGTTACTTCTTCCTCGTTGGTTAAATTGTCTGGTCGTATAGCAGCCCACTCAATGAATTGATTGTTTTGACCAATTTTGGTCCTCAAATAATCCGCAGCATTTTCATTGTCCACGTGCGGGGGTAATAGCAACCTTATAAGTCCAATAACACATTTTTGACCAAACGAAATAGGCTCGCTTAAGTCACGATTTCGGTTACCGATAGTATTCATTAAAACATATTTTATTGGTCTCTCTGGATTATTGTCTTTTATAACATTGCAAAATCGGCGAGCCGAATCTGTCACTAGTTTTCTAGGTTGTCCGTAGACACCTTTCCAATTCATATTATGTCCAAGACATGAAGCAATTGCCTGACAACCCTTAGTATGTTCACTAATCTGGCTGTCACTTAGTTCTAAAAGGCTTGCAGAAATTATTAATACCTTGTCATTGCTTTTCCAGGATTCTGGTAATTTTTCAGGAGACCGCACAATCACCTTAACTTTTTGTCCTCTATTCAGAAGCTGCTCAACCAATTGCCTTCCTGTAGCCCCACTTGCACCTAATACTAAAGTTGTCATATTATTAAATTTTGATTTTATAATTTCTCAATAACTGTTTTTCTCCAAAAATATACTCCAAATAATAAGGTTACTTTGGCAAACATAAGTCAACCAATATATACGTGAAGGATATAAATTAACCATTGCGTAATAAAATAGGCTACTTGTAATTGTAACAACAGGCAAGAAAATAAAGATTGTCTTCCATGCTTCTCAGCGTTCGGATGCCTTTTTTAGTATTTCAGTCTTTTAGATTCGTTTTATGGAAGACGACAGGATATAGGTAAAGTTAGATGTACCTAACAATTTCATTTGCTTACAACGATTCGGTTATGCACAATAGTATCCCGCCAGGGTATTATTGCTTTTTGGTGTTGTTCAGGAAGTACATGGGCTAAATACACTGTTCATTAGCTTATTACTCTTCAACTTTTGGGTCTGCAAACCATGTATCTCGAAAAATTTTCCATTCTCCATCAACTTTCTTCCAGACTAACAAATATTTTCCTGTCGCTTTCCATTTACCGGTAGCATGGGCAAAATATCCGGTTCCCTGTTCCACAATCAGGTCTTCGTTTCCCCATATCCCTGTTGAGGTAAAACTTCCGGTAACACTATCCCTGATCCAGCCTTCAAAAACTTTTATAATATTTTGCCTGCCAATTGTAGACGGACTTCCATCATGAAAAATCTCTGCGTCTTCAGCATACAAACTCCCTAATGCTACTTTGTCTCCATTAACCATTGCATCTTCATATGTTCTTAGACGAGATGTTATTTCACTTTTTGTCTTTTCCAAATCGAATGGAGTTGTGTTATTCCTTGGTTGATTACAGTTGACAAGAGCCAATGTCAAGAAAGCAAACAAAGCTAAATTTGTCATCTTATTTAAAGAGGGTGTGAAAGTCATAAGTTGTTTTTAAGTTGCTGATATTTCAAATGTATTTTGTCCTATGGTTGATATATAATGCCTTTTCTTTAATCACCGAAGCCTTAAACAGAGGTGATAGTTCTTTTTATATTGTTATTTATAGTCTGTTTTTTAGATATACTAAAGTTTGGTACTTAATTTAATTCTACTGCCATTAAGGAATCCGGACGAACATGAATTTGGCTCTTCATTTTCATCCCCATTCAGGAAATTGAGTGGTATTCAGATCCAGAGATGCAATAGTCTGCAGATCAGATTCTGCAAGCTCAAAATCGAAAATATCCAGATTTTCAATCATATGTGCTTTTTGGGAAGATCTTGGGATTGCAATAATTTCTCTCTGGAAGTGCCACCTTAAGCATACCTGAGCGATGCTCTTATTATACTTTTTGCCAATATCAGCCAGGGTTTGGTTGCTAAAAATTCCATTTCTGCCGGCAGCAAAAGGAGACCAGGCTTCCATTTGCGTCTCAGAGTTCTTCAAAAACTCATATGACTTGTCCTCCTGAAAGAAAACATGCGTCTCTATTTGGTTGATCGCAGGTCTGATTTTGGCATATTCCATCATATCATCAAGTTGATCAGGTAAAAAATTGCTCACTCCAATGGCTCTGATTTTGCCCTCAGTGAAAAGTTCTTCCATGGCCTGCCATGAACCTTTTACATCTCCTCTGGGCCGGTGGATGAGATAAAGATCTAAATACTCTGTACCCAATTTGTTTATGGATGTTTCAAATGCCTTCTTTGTACTTTCATAGCCCGAATCATCAACCCAAAGTTTTGACGTAATAAATAGTTCCTTTCTATCAATACCACTTTGCTTAATCCCTTCTCCTACAGCTTCTTCGTTTCCGTAAATATGAGCGGTATCAATAAGGCGATAACCGACTGAAATTGCGTCATGCACACATCGTGTCCCGATAACACCTTTTAGCGTATTTGTGCCAAAACCAAGCCTTGGCATTGGTATGCCATTGTTGAGCAGTACGGTTGGAATTGAATTTTTTATTTGGGTAGAGGAAAGAGCACCAAATAGTTTTGAACTTCCTAAACCCACAAACATTGTTGCAGCAGCAAACTTTGTACTTCTTTTTAAAAACTCCCGACGTTTTACTCCATTACCATGATTTTCCATACTCATTTCTCATTTCTTTAATTATATAAAAATAGCTAAAACTCTATTGAGTAACAATTTCTGGTAATTTAAGGATGAGCGCTGCAGCTGGTTATCCCGATTGCTATATCTAAATCAATGCCGTCGCCAGACAATTCCATCTTTTATAATTGTCTTTTTTGAAAGTAGATTTATAGAATTGATTAGGGGACTTTGTTCAAATAATATCAAATGTGCTTTTTTTCCAACTTCAATTGAACCATAATTTGTCTCCATGTTTATTGTCTTTGCGCCGTTTATAGTTGCAATTTTAAAAACTTCGCTCATGGGGATACCCAGATCATTTAGTAGTAACATTTCCGAAAGTATCGTTTTTCCAGGTTCAAATGTATCTGTCCCTGTGTTAAGTAAAATTCCATTTTCATAAAGTTTATATACCAATGCAGCCAACACATTGTACCCCATTTTCGCCCGATTCAATTTCTCTCCAGACCAATTCAATTCATCCCTTTGATGAACGATTATTTGGTTATCAGCATTGGTTAATCCTATTGGCTGAGCATAAAGATGAAGCGTCGGGGTAATTGAGGCATTACTCTTTTTTAATAGTTCAATTAATGCCAATATCGAAGGATCATTAATTCCTATAAAATTGAATGTTTCATACTCTCGATAGCGCCAATTCTCCTCATCATCAGGGGGAAGGTTGGATAAGTCCATTGAAGCTGATTCGTAATTTCTGATAACATCCAAAAAAAGAGTTTTTGCATGTTCGAAATTTTTTAAACCCAATGCACATGCTGTTTCAATAGAAATCATCGAGTTTTCGATATGTCCGAAAATAGTCATTTCCAATTTTTCGGCAGTACGAATTGCTGTGCTAAGCTCTGTCTCCCTGATCAAACTATAGACTTTGATTTGTCTAATTCCAGAATTGTGATATTCTTCAATTTTAGAGATTACATTGCTGCTATCACTTACATATACGTGATTGTAAAATTTTGTATCTAATGAAACTAATGCCCCTCCCGTGGGATAATAATCAATGTAATCGGGATGATGTTTCATCCAGGATTGCTCCATTGGTATATGTGATTCTCTTCCTCCGGCCGAACGCACTACAGTAACTCCATACGGCATATATTGTTTTGTTATAAGACCTCTGGAGATTTGAAAGTTCTTAGGATTTGTTATTTCGGTCGTATCTCCAAAGATAAAATTCAAGTGATTGTGTACATCAATGAAAGCTGGAGTCAGTAGACTTTCTTTGGCGTCTATAATATTCTTTAAGTTATAATCAGAAGTATTGGTTTTTGATATTTTTTTAATCAGACCATTCTTGATAAAAATAGACTTATTATTTTCTATTTGTCCTGTATGAACATTGAATAGAGAGGCATTGACAATAGCCAATTGGTAATCTTCCGTACTGCGTTTGCTACACGATAAAAAGCTCAAAAAAATTGTATAAATAAGTATTCCGCCAATACATTTTTTCATTAGCTGTAAGATTTATTAAAAGACAATTAAAAAACTCAAATGTTACGGCATAATATTCTTACCAACGGTCTTTCTTTTATTCAATTTCAAGTTTTATAAAATTTGTGTGATTAATTTATTACCTTACTAATAAATAAAAAATTATGCCTAAAGTAGTTTTTACACACGCGGTCAAGGATGTTGATCTTTGGCTGAGTAAGCACTCCGAGCGAGTCGAATTGTTCGCAGGATGGGGGTCGAACATTGTAGGTTACGCTATCGCAGATGGGGGAAATATGGTGGCACTTAGCATTGATGTTCACGACATGGACGCCATGCAGGCGTCTCTGGGAACAGACGAAATTGACAGGGCAAAGGAAGCCCACGGGGTTTCGGGGTCTATTGCGATGTTTGTAGCACCAGAATAATTCGAGAGCCTCTTAACAGCGGTTAGAGCCCAAAACTTCGGAAAATCTTTTATCGGACCTTTTGACAAGTTGTTTGGAAAGAGGAAGTAGTACTGCAACTGATATTCCAATATGCCTCCAGGGATTTTATTAACTATACATCAGTTCTTTCAATTACTATATTCAAAGAAAAAAGATCAAAAAATTGATAAGCTGGCAATTAACAACACGTCTCTTCCGGAGGCTAAGAGAGAAAGATTAAAAAAGTTTTTGGCACAAAAAAAGGGGTCTTTTTAGACCCCCTTTATAGAATTAAACGTGACTAAGCTACTTGTTAACGTGCTGTCTTGTTGCAGACCAGTAAGCACTTCTGTTGTTTTTTGCGTTGGAAAAAAAGGTAACCCTTTTTGACGCAACTGGTGTCTGATTTTTAAAAGTTCTCATAATTTTTTATTTTTTTTATTATTATACTATTAGCTATTTTGTAAATCTTAATATTTACGGCATACTATTTATAATTGTTTATAAATAATTTACAGGACAAATGTACTGTCCGAATCGCCTCCGCACTACAACTAGATATTCCAATATATATGCTATTTTAACCGCTTTTAAGCCCTATTTTAATGAAAGAGATAATATTCCACATATATGGGGCAATTCTGTATCTATTGACTGCAATTGGTGCTCATCTGATTTTGAAAGTGAGAACCTTTTTATCAAATTCCCTTCGGAACATTACTATACCTGTCTAGGTTGTCACCGTAATTAAACTTGCCCTTATCAACGATCTCGCCATTTTCATTATTCCATTCCACCTCTATAAAGAACTTATCTATGGCTTAAAGAACGTACTTAGAATTACCTTCTTTAACAATATCCGGGAATCTTCTTATTAAAAAACGGGGGGCAACAATGGTTGCTGTCAAAGACGTAAGGTTCAAAAACCGTTGCATTATATAAAACAATAAAATTTGAACCTTGGGAACTTTAAACTATATTATGCATTATTAAATAATTTAAATCCCATTTCATGAAAACACAGACCTTAATTGATGCCATACATTTTATAAGCACCCATGAACCTACCAAAGCATATATTCGGGAACATGAAGCTGCCCCCCAAAACTTTGAGATTTACCAAATATCGGCAACGGTAGGCAACTATGAAGATCGTATTGTTCGGGTTTTAATAAATTTTGCCAAAAGGGCCAATGTAAAAGGGCTGAATGAGGATGTTTTTATAGACATTCAAGGCAATGATCTAACCGATTTCAAAATTTTAAAAATCACACCGGTTGAGTTTCGCCCTTGATCCTATAAAGCTATCCAAAATGTTATGTGGTCCCACTGCGCTTTCCCGGCCCAGGTTGGATGCCGATGGGCATGTTAAAGATACAGCGGGCATCACCCCCATAACACACCGCACACCTTTTTGCCTGGAAGGCTCAACCAATATACCTGCCCATCCGGATATTACTGATGAACATTTAGAGTCTCTACAACATTACATTCGCCAGAGGGCCCGGAAAACCCTCCCGGAGAACGAAGCTATGATGCAGGTCATTTTAAAGCAGAGCAGTTAGCTAAGCTTCTCACATATTGTTCATATGATGAATCCATACAGCCTTTCAATCATCCAGTAACAGGCAATTGACCCACAGAAGTAAGCCGCTAATATTTCAAGCTTTGGCCGATTGAACTGCAGTTTAGCTCCCAAATTTTTGTCTTTAAATAGTTTACGGATAAGTAGCCAAAGAAAAAGTATCCCCACTACAAATATGATCTGCCCCAATTCCACACCAACATTAAAGAATAGCAAACTGGTTACGATCTCTAGCTGCGGTAATCCTATTTCGGCCAAGACAGCGGCAAACCCGAATCCGTGCAAGAGTCCGAATGTCGCTGAAACTGTAATAGGATATCTATATGTGAGGGAGTCTTTTTTCTGTAGCGCTATTTCCACGGCAAGGTAAACCACACTTAAGGCAATCACAGCTTCCACAGGAGGGATCGGTAAACGCACTACATTAAGAGCTGATAGTGCCAGAGTAATCGAATGTGCAATAGTAAACCCTGTTATAGTGATCAACAGTTTCTTGCCATCACCTGCAACCAGGATCAAACAAATGAGAAAGAGCAGATGGTCCCAGCCTCCCAGGATATGCTGGATGCCAAGTTGGGTATATTGTCTTGCTATCCCGGCCCAGCTCTCTTCTTCCGGAACAGTCCATAGCAGTTCTTCCGGACCCAGTAGTTTATTGAATTTTTGGCCGTTCAGCAGTGTGATCTTCATAATACAGGATACGGAAGGATTCATCATCGGATATTGAATGAGGATATCTCCGCTATTGAGTGCTGATGCCGATTTAAAATTCTGCCTTTTAATAAATCCTCCACTCACCGTCTGATAAATGGTAATTTTGTCTATCGCCTCAAATGAATCCGGAAGAAAAATTTCCGGCAGGTTGAATTCCGGAATAGTAGGAGGAATTTTGTACTGCAATTCAAATACTCCGGCCTCTTTTTCCGTTATTTCAACAAATAAGGGTCGAGATTCGTGGGCAGTACTGACTGCCAGTCCGCATATGAAAATTAAACCCACTAAGAAATTCCTTTTCAAGTTCATAGAATCTATTTTGTTTCAGGGCGCTTATAAGTCACTTCAATATTATAGCTGTCAATCACAGCCTGAATACTCTGTTTCTTTATTTCCTGTTTCCGCTCGTATTTGGCGTCTTGCAGCACTCGTGCTTTTATTTCCTCTAATTCAGGATAAAATCCCTCTTGCTCTCCGACCAGGAGCACAAGATGGTATCCGTATTCTGACCGTAACGGCCCTATCCACAGAGAAGGATCGGGATCAGCTTCTAAAATTGCATCAGCCATCTCCTCACCAAAATGACTGGCTACATAATCCCCTCCTCTTTCAACATAGTTGGTATTGTAATAAAAACGTTCGCCATAGGCAAGAGCTTTTTCAAAGGGTACTTTTTTTAGGTTTAACTCCTTCAGGGTAGTTTCCGCTAGTTGGGAGGCTTCCAAATCACTTCGATTATCCGTCTTGAAAAAGACATGGGTAAATGTAACCAGAGTAGGCTCGTAATATTTATTTTTATTTTCCTCATAAAAATTTTTCAGATCTTCATCAGTAATATTTGAGGCAAGTTCACCAATGCCTTCACTTAAAAATTCGACTTTCTGTATCATTCGATTTTTAATGATATAATCTTCCCGGTCTAATCCCATAGCCATGGCCTCACGGTAAAGTACTTCTTCCCGAACATAATCCTGTATCATCCTATCCAGTTCCTCCTGTGGCAGGCTGGCTAGCTTTTCTTCAAAAACCTCATCATTGAAGGCCCTGGAGCGGTATTGAAAATAGGTCATGAGCGCTTCTTTATCTACAATCACAGTTTTGGAATCTATTTTATTCTCATCTCCAAAAATCCGGAAAAGCAGAAAAAATCCGAGTCCGATGAGCAGAAAGTGAAATAAGGGTTGTTTTAAAATATTTTTCATTTTCCCTGGTTTTTTTTGCAATTTACATATTCTGAAACATAATGGTACAATCAGTTAAGGCCAAATAACAGGGCATTAGCAGCCATAATACCAGGGTTTTTTGTCGAACCTGTGCCGGATCCTAATTTAAAAAATGTAATCGGAGATCTTACTATCTTCTTCTCCTCCGTAACACGAACGCTGCCAATGGAACATAAATCCAAACTGGAGTCCCGGGAGTCCTCGTTTAGAAACGATATACGTTCTTCCAGGCGGAACCAAAGATTCATCTTAAATTTTATCTGTTTCGTTCGGATGAATTTTGGCCAGAAAATACGAATACCTTGCCAGGGTCAAATTTCGAAACGATCACTGGAACTTTTATTGAATTCATAAAACAGACCTAAACCTCCATTGAACTCAATGGTTTTGTTCGGCAATAGTGTAAGGATGGACGCAAATAGACTTTACGCCAGGAATGGTCATTCAAAATAGTGCGATAACCGGTATCACCGGCAAACTGAAGTTTTTCGTTAATGTAGAACGAAGGATTATAATCAATCCAAAGCTGGTTATTTATTGTATTGTCCTGTGCAAGTGCGACGTGCATCATTAATACAGATATTAGTGCATATAAAAAGTGTTTGACAGGTGTAAAATGGTAGATCCTGTTCATTTTTTCCGACTTAAAACTTATCACCAGTCCTTAACCGGGCATGCTAATCGTCCTTCATGTTTAAAAAGGCATAGGCATT
The DNA here is from genome assembly GCA_964536335.1 of uncultured Eudoraea sp. Classification (GTDB taxonomy): domain Bacteria; phylum Bacteroidota; class Bacteroidia; order Flavobacteriales; family Flavobacteriaceae; genus Eudoraea. The sequence continues at coordinate 30,901 of CAZHWD010000249.1, forward strand.
ATCCCATAGAAGATCCATATAAATAAAACTATTAGTCAATAGCTCTATTATCCTTAAATGCCATAATTTTAAATTATGTAATGAGCTTCATTATAGATTCAAAATAATATTATAATTTGTAGTCCAATTAGTTAGCAAGATATTGATAGATACGTTTTTTAAAAAGAACTTCGTAAATGTCATATAAGAATACACATATTGCGAAGCTTAGTAGTTTCATACCCACCTTCTTTGAGCCTTTACGGCGCCAGGGTGTCCCAATTGAAAAATTACTGCGCGGACATCCGTTGAATAAATTTGATTTAAACGGTCCGGATAATTATGTCCCTATGATGGCACTGTACGATTTTATGTATAAGTGTGATCGATACTTAGGTCCCCCTGGCGTTATGTCATTATTATCCTCAGATAATGCGTCAGAGCCTTTGAGTGATTACGCTAAGAATATGTTTAGCAACCCCAATCTGTTGGGCCTCATTGAGGATAGCATTAAATATGAAGCAGTTATTGCCACCAATCTGAGGGCGCATTTTAAGATCACGGGGAGCCGTTCACGTTTCTCTTTTGTATTTATAGATCCTCCAAGCCCTGGATGGGAATTTGGTGTAGCTGTCTTAATAATTAATACAATGGAAGTTTTTAAGCTTTTCGGAGGACCGGACTGGACACCTTTAGAATTGCAAGTCCCAGGTACATCTGTCAGGAAAATTGAAAAACTGCTTCCAAAAGGGGATTATCCTATAAAATACGGTTACCCGGATTACGGTATCATTTTTCCTACTACCATGTTGTATATGTCCAACCCCTATTTTGAAATATATGCAAAGTCTGAAAAACCCAAGATGGCAGATTTTTCAGTAGCCAATTGTACAGAAAGGTTATTAAAGAGCTATAAACCCGGGTTGATGGGTACAATGGGCGACATGGCTGATTATTTTAACCTTTCGACACGTACTGTCCGTCGAATGCTGAAAGAAGAGGGCAAAACGTTTACCGAGCTCAGGGAACGTGCCATTTTCTTAAGATCTTTAGACTTACTTTCCACTTCGGAATATAAGATCCATGAAATCGCAGAATATTTGGGATATTCGGAATCCGCAAACTTCATTCGATTCTTTAAAACCTATTCAGGCATATCGCCTGGGATGCTTCGAAATTCCTAGAAAAAAGTCCTTGTTTTCCCATGTTAAATAAGATCCCGGGCATACATAATTTGTGCCGCAATCACAATCGACATGGCCCGAATTGATAACCCATTTAAGAGGCTAAAGCCTTATCTTGATATCACATTTGGCTATAAGCGGCTGTTTTAAAGTTTTGCTCCTTTAAAGCTCTGTTTATGTGCAACTTATGTTTTTATGCCCTGAAGCAGTTTACTACCACTCTTATAGGGCAGATAGGTGGGTTCTCCGGAATCAGGTCTGCTGGGGTACTGCTGCAAAGGATCTGTACAGTAATATAGGATGAGGAGCAGGTTTTTGGCCTGTGTCGGAATACCAGTGAGAATAATTTTGAGTATAAACGTGAATTATGCTAGGAAATATAAGTTGATGTTTCATGAAAAATATTACGGGATTCAGGTATCGGGCGATAAATAATTGGTGGGTATTCTTGTTGATGGGAATATTTCTAATTGTTTTATCCATTTGGGTAATCAATAGCCCCGAGGATAGTTTTGTACGGTTAAAATATATATTCAGCTTTTACCTGTTTATTAATGGTGTTTCGAGTATAGTATTTGCCCTGGCGAGTAGAAAAATACTGGAAGCCTGGGGTTGGTACCTGGCATATGGTATGCTGGAAGTTATTATCGTGACAATATTGCTTATCTATCCTCAAATTGATATGGTTAGTCTACCCTTTATCCTGGGTTTCTGGATATTGTTCAATTCAATGTTTCTTATGGGGACGGCCTTCGAGCTGCGCAAGTACGGCTACCACCACGGAACCGTTGATTGGTCTATTATGCTATATTTCAGCGCAGTACTGGCAGCACTGGCCTTTTTTATTTTGTTAGATCTGAAAATCGGCAAATTTACGATGATAGGCTGGACTAGCTTATCCCTAATGCTTCTCGGGCTTGCCAATATCGTATTATCCTTTAAATTGCGATATATTAGGCGCTATGCACTAAATCAAATGGAGATTACCCGCGCCTTTTTCAGGGAACGGATAGATAGGCTTAAAAAAGACATAAAGAAGTATAATAACAAGGCAGAGCTGGATTACAGACTTGATGTCTTTATCGCCGAACTGGAAAATCGTGTGATGGCCAATGGAGAGTAGGAAAGTGCCTGTCCTGAGAGCATATCATGATCTTCAGTAAATAGAGAATAGTTTATTGCCATCGATTCCTTGAATTAAGTTTAACTGTCCATTATTAGCAACAACTTTTTACCCTTCACTTTCATTTTTAACTAAATTAAGTTTTAATGGAACAGAAATGTTCTATTTGGCCTGAATTGATAGTACTTTTTAAGTCCAGATTTTTTACTTTTAAAAAGCATTGCCATATTTCGGTTTTCATATTAGTTGATTGTGTTCCCCAAAAATTGTATTGTATAAGTGTATCTCTTTACTCAGGTGAGATTCTATACTAGTTCTGTATAGTATAATCCCGAGTAAATGGATGGTGAAAAATCAAAAATCAACCACGGAAAAATAAATTTATGATTGACAAACAGTCAGCACATCTTCGAAAATCGGCTACGGTCATGCGTCTGGTTGGTTGGGTCCTGGTTCCGGCCTTGCTACTTGGCTTTGTTCTATACGCGCCAGGATTTGCTTGGGGAACCCTCCCCGAAAGTATCACACTTTGTGTACCTCATCCACCTTCAAATTACGACGGATT
>CAZHWD010000250.1:0-1744 GCA_964536335.1 uncultured Eudoraea sp.
TCCAGACTTCCTTACAAAACTAAAAACAGAATCGCATGATAGAGCTGTTATCAATTGTATGTACTCATGGAAATCCCATTGGCAACATAAACGTAAAATTAGCGAAATACAAAAATATTCAAAATGGTTTTTTGGTTCAGTGGCAAAAAAAATTGAGGGGATGAAATTTGACTTTCATGTATGTGAGATTTGTGGATCTACGATAGATGAAGCACCTAAGACTCCATGCGATATATGTAATTATCCTGTTTTGCACTACAACAGGGTGATAAGACCTGCCTAATATATGAGAAATGCTACCCTAACATTCGGCAGATTCAGACGTTAACCGTACAAGAACCATTGAAGGCATTTTGGTTTCTCCTTTTTACAGCAGTTAATGGTGTGTCGGTGTTAATAGCTATTACTGGCTCTTCTTGGAGAAATTTCGAGTTACTGATAGCTATTTTTCGGCAATGAAAGTGCACTTTAAAAACTAAAGATTTCTCCAAAGTTGAAATTATCAGCAATATAACTGCTTATTTGTATAATTTCTTGATAAGGCCGTCGCTTCACCCCGTTGTGCTTACCCAAAAATAAGATCAATAACAAAAATAAATTTATTTTTTTCGGAGTGGTAGTCGCCTTATTTTTATGGTTTATCGAGGTTACTCTTCATGTTTTGGTCTTTAGAACTGGTAACTTCATTGAAGAACTTTTTGCTTTGCATGATCCCAATGAACTATGGATGAGAATTATTGTAGTGACTGTTGTTTTGTTGTCCGGAAGTATTTACCAGCATATGGCTAATAAAATCACAAAAGCATATGAAAAAGAACGAGAGATCACTGATAAACTTGAGGCCTCGAATAAAGAAATCAAATTATTGCGTGGCATACTGCCAATTTGTGCATCATGCAAAAAAATTAGAGACGACGAAGGTTATTGGAATCAGGTTGAGTCTTACATTACAGAACATTCGGAAGCTCAATTTAGTCATAGTATATGTCCAGAGTGCGACAAGAAACTATATTCGGAATTTTAACAACAACTTCCAATAAAATGAATCAAATGGCACAAAACGCGTTAAACCTGACAGAGAGAAGTCCGGGTAGGTTGGAAAGTTATTCGGCCTCAAGGATTATCCTTATCAAATGCACCAGTCTTAAGGCCGAAGATTGACTTTACATTACAGATAGCTCTCCAACAAAGCTGGAATTATCAGAGCCACCAAAATTTATGATATCATAATTTCCAGATTTTAAGGCTGACGTGTTGCTTTCTGCAATTATGTAATTCCAGCCCTCTTCCGATTCTTAAAGATTTTCCAACAAAATTTGAAATTATCAAATTATGCCCTGAAGTTGTCTCGCTGACTTGTTACCACCTTTTTGAACCTCAAGTATCACTCTAAATAGCCCGATAAATTTAGAAACTTTTCCTCTAAAATATCTATCATTGAAATTGCACTGGGAAAGGTCTTTTAAACAAAACTAAAGACAACAAAAGCACAAATATCAGGAGCATGAAATAATGATACGAACAAAACTCTTTTCAAGGATTATGGCAATCGCAGTCATCGGATATTGCCTGGTGCAGGGATGTGGAAAAAGCGCATCAAACCACAATCCCTATGTCGGTAACATGAATGATTTCTCTTACTCGGGGCAGTGGACTGACGACGCTTGCGTTTATCGCATGAACGCGCTCGGTGAGGAAGTTTGTGTGGCGGAATTTCAAGAGTGGTTTGTGTGGGTGGACTATG
>CAZHWD010000251.1:0-52733 GCA_964536335.1 uncultured Eudoraea sp.
AAACCTTTTCTTGAAGGGTTTGTTCGCAACTTTGTCAAATGCTTTTGGAATAGGGGGTTTAATACCCTCCACTACTATTTCATTATTTGAAGTTTCCTGATCAGCTTCCGTATTCCTAGACTTTACCTTTCCTGGTGTATAACCATAATACATGCGAAAACATGTATTGAAATAAGTGGGGCTACTAAAGCCAACTTTATAAGCTATCTCCGAAACGGTAGCCACATTATCAGTCAACATTTCCTTAGCCTTCCTAAGTCTGTACTGACGAATAAATCTACTTGCAGACCTGCCTTTTAATGCTTTAAGTTTTCGGTGTAGTTGTGAGCGGCTTAGACCAGCTTTTTCGGCTAATTCTTGCACACCAAAATGTTCATTCTCAAGATTTACTTCCAACAGGTCGGTTAGTTTTTTAATAAATGCCTGATCTATGGAAAGTTCTTTGGCCATCTCGAAGTTCTATAAAGAGGGAGCACTTAGTTTCTTTTATTATTTTAACTTTTAGTTCGATAATTCTCTATAAGATAGCGAATTTTAACAAGTAATCGGAATTTTGTAAAATCTAACTTTGTTAACTGTAAGAATAAAGGTATGCGCCAATGTGAAGCCTTAGTGAATTAAGTTTTTTTATAGTAGCAAGTGAAGATAAGAGTCTCCTATTTTTTTACACTTATTCAGCTGTTGCCGGGCTTATCTTTGTTGCTACTTCACTAACTGAGTTTGCCGGAAATCCTCCTTTATTTGCATGTTCCAAGATCAATTCCTTATTTTCTGCTCGGTAAACGCAGTATATTTTGTCTTCTGCAACATAGCTGTGCAGCCATTCTATCTCAGGTCCCATTTCACTCAATACCCCACAAGATGTTTGAGAAATTCCTTTTAATTGCTCTGCTGATAATTTACCCACTTCCGGAATTTCACGTTCAATTAAATACGTTTTCATACTGTTTCCCAAATTAAATTTTCATCAACTGTTTTTAATTAACTCCTTCCTGTTTTTTAGTTGCAAATTTAATGTAGCAGTTGATCCCTATAAGGTATAAAAAATAATTCAGTTCCTTGGAGAAATACTTCAGATTACGAGCATTTACTTGCTATAAAAACGAATCCAAACTCCAAATAATTTTGACAGCAAAGATTACAATCACCACAAACGGGCAATAAACTTTATTGGAACTTCTACAGGTTTTAAAGAAATCATCGGGTTAACCTCAACTGTTTTAAGATTGGTACTAATTTGAAATTTCTTAATGATCTGAGCTATTGCCATGATCATTTCGTACATGGCAAAATTATTCCCTACGCACATTCTGGGTCCCGCTCCAAAAGGGTAATAATGACTGGAATAGTCCCTTTTTAATTCATTATCGAATCGGTCCGGATTAAATTCCTCAGGTGCATCCCAGAAGGCCGATGACCTGTGTAATTCGTAAATGGACATTAAAACCAGGGAGCCTTTGGGAAAGCTTTGCCCCTTAACAATATCATCCGCAATGGCAGTTCTATCAATGACATAAGCGGGCGGATAAAGTCTTAAGGCCTCCTCTATACACTGTTTTGTGTAGGTTAATTTTGACAAACATTGCATCAGGTCATCACGTTCCAGGTCTATATCCTCAACCTCCTGCAAAATTTTATTTTGGATGGTTGGGTGTTTAGCCAACAGATAAAGCGTAAAACTTAGCGCATTGGCTGTGGTCTCATGACCTGCGGTAAACAGAATAAGGACTTCATCTATTAACTGGCGCCTGGGCATATGTGTCCCGTCTTCATAGGTTGCAATTAACAACATATCCAGCAAATCATCCTTCTTTACCTGTGAAGCTAAACGTTCTTCGATAATATCGTTTAAAATATTCCGGCCCTGTTCAGCGAGGTTAAGATGCTTTTTAATTTTACCACTTAATATAAACCACCATTTGAGGTAAGGTTGCCTCATTTCTCTGATTAACATCTTCTGGTTGCGCTCCGTAAAGTCCTGGAGCTTTTCCATGTTTTTTTGAATGTCTGAGCGACTAAAAAGAGCTTGTGCTACCACCTGGAACGCCAAATCGCCCATTAAGGGAAATACATTCTGAGTGGTGCCTGGTTCTATTTTTTTTATTTCTGAATCAATGGCCTGCTTCATGATGCCCAATAAACCCTGAAGCTTCTTTTTGTGAAATGCGGGTTGTACCATACGGCGGTGTACTCGCCAGTGTTCTCCATTAGAAGTCAGGATTCCATGCCCTACATATTTTGCGAGATCTACGGTTTGGAGTTCTGATTTCTGATACTTCCTGTGCTGCTTTTGAAGTATATGTTTAATTATAGCCGCATCTCGAGTAAAAATTACGGCCTTCCTAAAACTAACCCTGACCCTAAAGATATCGCCATATTTTTCAAAATTCGCCCGATGGAAAGGTAAGGGGTTTTTAAAAATTGTCTTTCTGTTTTTAAATACCTGGAATTGTGAGATGGTATGAAGTTCTGTCATTGATAAGCTATCTGTCAGGCTGAGCGCATTAGAAGCCATTAATTGTAACGGTCATAATATTTATAATGTGTTGCATTCCTGCACTCAGACAGAAATTGAAGCATTTTGTCATCACCACGAATCAAAGCTTCTTTTTTTCTTCTAGTCCAGCCCTTTATTTTTTTTTCAAAGTAAATAGCTTGCAATACATCACTAAATTCCTGATAAAATTCAAGTTTCAGAGGTCGTCTATTGTAAGTATAGCTATCTTTTTTACATCCCGATTGATGTTGTTCAAATCTTTTTTCAAGGTCATTGGTAATTCCTGTGTAATAGGATTGATCTGAACATTTTAATATATAAACGTAATAACTATACATTATTTATTTTGGTTGGGCTTCGACTGCGCTCAGCCTGACATATAAGAATCTTTAATTGTTTAAGGCTTCGACTGCGCTCAGCCTGACATGCTAATTAATAAACTAAAACAACCCAGGTTGTGAACCTCCTTTTATTCGCCCCAAATGGGTATAGGCCAGTTCCGTTACTTCTCTCCCCCTTGGTGTACGCATAATAAATCCCTGCTGGATTAAAAAAGGCTCATAGACCTCTTCAATTGTTTCCGCACTTTCCGAAACGGCAGTAGCCAATGTGGTAATGCCTACCGGGCCTCCTTTAAATTTATCGATAATCGTGGTCAAAATTTTATTATCCATTTCATCCAATCCGTGGGTATCTACATTAAGGGCTTTTAATCCATACCTGGATATATTCATATCAATATTGCCATCACCCTTTATCTGAGCAAAATCCCTGACTCTCCTTAGCAACGCATTGCTTATTCTTGGGGTTCCCCTGCTCCTGCCAGCTATTTCAATGGCTGCATCATCTGTAATGGGAACTTTTAGAATTTCTGAGCTGCGTAGAACGATAGTGGAAAGCAATTCCGTTCTGTAATACTCAAGCCTGCTTGTTATTCCAAATCTTGCCCGCATAGGAGCAGTTAACAAACCTGAGCGCGTGGTGGCACCAATTAATGTAAAAGGGTTCAAATTTATTTGTACCGACCTGGCATTTGGGCCGGTCTCAATCATGATATCAATTTTATAATCCTCCATGGCGGAATACAAATACTCTTCAACTATTGGGCTTAGTCTGTGAATTTCATCAATAAACAAAACATCGCGCTCATCCAGATTGGTTAAAAGTCCAGCAAGATCTCCGGGTTTATCTAAAACGGGTCCTGAAGTAATTTTTATTCCAACCCCCAATTCATTGGCCAGGATATGCGCCAGTGTTGTTTTTCCCAATCCAGGTGGGCCATGAAATAAAGTATGATCCAAGGCTTCATTACGCTGATTGGCTGCCTGTACAAACACTTTAAGATTCTCTAAAACCCGCTCCTGACCTGTAAAATCATCAAAAGTAATGGGCCTTAATGCCCTTTCAATATCCAATTCTTCTTGTGAAAATGTGGAGCCTGTAGGATCAAGATTATCGTTCATATTTTCAAAGATAGTAAAAAACAAAAGGGATAAATATCACAAAATGTTCCTACTTTTTTATAATTTGACAATTCCGTCGAACCACATGATATTTGTCATCTTTTTTACAAAGATTTATTGTCTACTTTGCATAGAATTTATGAATTATCACTAAATTATCAACAGTTAGGAAAGTACAATCTTCAAAAACAAAAAAACAATGAAAACAACTTTTAATCTTCAAAAATACGGGATAGAAACGGAGCAGGTGTACAGGAACAGTAGTGTTCCTGTCCTCTATGAATTAGGATTGCGATTAGAAAAGGGAACGGCTATTTCCGACGTAGGAGCACTAATGACCTACTCTGCCGAAAAAACTGGCCGAAGTCCAAAGGATAAAAGAATCGTAAGACACCCCGATTCCGAAAATAATATTGACTGGGGTCCTATCAATATTGGTTTGGATGAACATACCTTTATGGTAAATCATGAACGCGCATTAGATTTCTTAAATATTTGCGATCATCTATTTGTAGTTGATGCATATGCAGGTTGGGATCCTAAATACAGAATTAAAGTTAGGATTATCTGTACAAGAGCTTACCATGCTCTATTTATGCAGAATATGTTAATCATGCCAACAGCTGAAGAACTGGAAAATTTTGGAGAACCAGATTATGTTGTCCTTAATGCAGGTGGATTCCCGGCTAACAGGTATACTTCAGAAATGACTTCTAAAACGAGTGTAGATCTTAATTTGGAACGCAAAGAGATTGTAATTCTTGGAACACAATATGCAGGCGAAATGAAGAAAGGTATTTTCTCCGTTATGAATTATTTAATGCCGTTGGAAAATGTATTACCAATGCACTGTTCTGCAAATGTTGGTGAGAAAGATGACGTTACTATATTGTTTGGTTTATCCGGAACAGGAAAGACCACTTTAAGTGCTGATCCTAAACGTAAATTAATTGGAGACGACGAGCACTGCTGGACAGATCATGGTACTTTTAATATTGAAGGAGGATGTTATGCTAAAGCTATAAACCTCTCAGCAGAAAAAGAACCTGATATTTTTAACGCCATTAAATTTGGTACCGTTCTGGAAAATGTGGTATATGATAAGTTTAGCAGAGAGGTAGATTATACTGATACCAGTATTACTCAAAATACAAGAGCTTCATATCCAATTGAGTATATAGACAATGTACAAATACCTTGTGTTGCGGGTCATCCTGAAAATATTATCTTCCTTACCTGTGATGCTTTCGGTGTATTGCCTCCAGTAAGCAAACTGACACCTGAACAGGCCAGTTACCACTTTATTTCTGGATATACAGCCAAGGTAGCCGGAACTGAAATGGGTGTAACTGAACCACAGGCAACATTCAGTGCTTGTTTTGGAGCGGCATTTATGATGTGGCATCCAAATAAATATGCCGAATTGCTGGCTGAAAAAATAAAGGAACATAAAGCTACTGCCTGGTTGGTTAATACCGGATGGACTGGTGGAGCTCATGGTGTGGGTTCACGAATGAGCCTAAAATATACGCGTGCAATGATTGATGCAATTCACCATAATGATTTTGAAAATGTTGAATTTACTACAGATGAGGAATTTGGTTTCCAAATTCCACTTAGCTGCCCAAATGTACCTTCTGAAATTCTCATACCAAAGAATACCTGGGAAGATAAGGAGCAATATCAGGAAGTTAAGAAGAAGCTTGTAGGGCTTTTTACTGAAAATTTTAAAAAGTTTGCAGCCAATGTAAACACCAAGATTGTGGAGGCAGGGCCAAAAGCAGCCCATGATGCCGTACAGTCCTGACCTAGTTGAGTTTAGTTAAAAACCCCCATCGTCAAAGTCGATGGGGGTTTTTTTATTTAAAGTTTACACTAAATATTATTCTTCCCTCTTATATAACTCTGAAGTATTAAGAAATTCATTTAATATTATCTTCGGGTTACCCCACAAATAGGTCTTTGCCGAACCGCTGGAGGATAGCTCAATACTTTTATAGGCGTATAATCGTGCTTTGGCAGTTTCATCTAAACCAGCGCTAATAACTCCTGTTTCCATTTTTTCTGCCTTGAGGTCACTGCTTCCGTATAATTTGATATTCAGAGTATCGGCAGTTCCTTCTGCCACAGCCGAGGAATTGTCATACATTTCGATACTGCTTTTGCCTGTTATAGTGTATATATTAAGATCTATTTTATCCCTTAGTACCAGATCTAATGAATCAGACTGCAGGTTGAGATTTCCGGAACTGCTTCCTTCCATTTTTATATGAATAATTGAAGCCCTGGCATTTAATTCAAGTTTAGAGGATCCAAATGTGCTGATATTTAACTCATCAGAATTAATCATATCTCCTGTAACGACTTTACCTTGCTGTAAACTTATGCTTTGAAGTTCATTGTAGTTTACTGTGATATCCAGCTGTTTTTTAGTTGTAATCTTGTAAAATGATCTTATAATAAGTGTGCTGTCTACTACATCAAATCTTAAAATGTCTATCAAATTATCATCTGCAGAAACTGAATATCCGGGAATAGTGGTTTCTTTCAAAAATATTTCAAGATCATCCTTGACTTCAATAGCGTTAAAGAAAGGCAGATCTTCATTAATCTCCACGATGGATTTATTGCCTTTAATTTTAGGTTTTCTCTGGGCACTAACTGCTAAAGTGTTGAATGCTAAAAAAAATAGAATAAAGTTCTTCACGATAACGAATTTAATAATTATTCTCGCTAAAAATAAGTCATGCTAATTATTTTATAAAAAGCATTATACATAATCCTGCATTAATAATATAAAAAAGCCCATCAAAAGATGGGCTATAAAATATGAAATAACAATTTACTCTTTAATGATTCAATTCCTCTTCATCTTGTTGGAGCGGTATGTTTTGAGGGACAAAATCCTGACCCGGGATTACATATTCCCCATTATCCTGAGTTTTACTGTAATCATAGGCCCATCGATATACCTCTGGAATCTTACCTTCCCAGTTTCCATGGAAGTGCTCAATTGGTGCAGTCCATTCCAGCGTATTAGATTTCCATGGATTCTGTTCAGTAGGCTTCCCATAAAAAATACTAATGATGAAATTATATAAGAAGACTAATTGGGCCAGACCGGCTATAAGTGCAAAAATCGTAATAAGAACATTTACATCGGTTAATTCATCGAACATAGGAAATGCTGTGTTTTCATAATAACGTCTTGGGACTCCCGCCATGCCAACAAAATGCATTGGAAAGAACACCCCATAAGCACAGATTGCGGTAATCCAAAAGTGAACATAACCCAAATTCTTATTCATCATTCTTTTGAACATTTTTGGGAACCAATGATAGACTCCTGCAAATAAACCATATAAGGCTGAAATACCCATTACCAGGTGAAAGTGAGCTACAACAAAGTACGTGTCGTGCACATTGATATCCAGTGTGCTATCCCCTAGAATAATACCGGTCAATCCTCCGGAAATGAACGTTGATACCAATCCTATTGAGAAAAGCATACCAGGATTTAATTGTAAATTACCTTTCCATAAGGTGGTTATATAATTAAATGCTTTAACCGCAGATGGGATAGCTATTAAGAGGGTTGTGAAGGTAAATACCGAGCCAAGGAAGGGGTTCATTCCCGAAATAAACATATGATGGCCCCACACAATAGTGGATAAAAATGCAATTGCTAAAATTGATGCCACCATTGCTCTATAACCAAATATTGGTTTGCGCGCATTCGTGGACATAACTTCAGAAGTAATTCCAAGTGCTGGCAATATCACTATATATACTTCAGGGTGTCCTAAAAACCAAAACAAGTGCTCAAATAAAACCGGGGAACCTCCCTGATAATGCAAAACTTCACCTTGTATAAAAATATCAGATAAAAAGAAAGATGTTCCGAAACTTCTGTCCATTATTAAAAGTAAAGCCGCGGATAGTAATACAGGGAAAGAAACTACTCCAATTACCGCGGTTACGAAAAACGCCCAAATGGTTAAAGGAAGTCTTGTCATAGACATCCCCTTGGTTCTTAGATTGATAACTGTGACAATGTAGTTCAATGATCCCAATAAGGAAGATGCAATAAAGATTGCCATAGAGACTAACCATAGTGTCATTCCCATCCCAGATCCCGGCTGTGCCATAGGCAGTGCGCTAAGTGGCGGGTAGATAGTCCATCCTGCAGCTGCTGGTCCCGCTTCTACAAAAAGTGAAATTAACATGATTACGCTGGATACAAAGAACATCCAATACGATAACATATTCAGGAAACCAGAGGCCATATCCCTTGCACCAATTTGCAACGGAATAAGAAGGTTACTAAAAGTACCACTTAATCCGGCCGTTAGGACAAAGAATACCATTATAGTACCGTGTATTGTAACCAATGCCAGGTACATATCTGCATCCATAACTCCACCAGGTGCCCAATCTCCTATTAATGCCTCAAAAATAGGAAATGATTCACCAGGCCAGGCGAGTTGCATTCTAAATAAAAGAGACATCGCAATGCCAATAAAACCCATGATTAAACCAGTAATAAGATACTGTTTTGAAATCATCTTATGATCCTGACTAAAGATATACTTTGTTACAAATGTCTCTTTGTGATGATGTACATGATCATCTGCGTGATCATCAACGTGGGCATGTGCAGTAACAGACATAATCGAATTTTTTATAAATTAAATTTCTCTTTGTATAGCTCTATTTATTGTATGGATGCCATGGTCTGACTAAAAGTCTGCTGACTTTCCATCCATGCATTGTAATCTTCTTCACTTTCTACTATTATCTTCATCTGCATATTATAGTGAGATTTACCACAAATTTTATTGCAAAGCAGGATATAATCAAATTCCCATGGATCTGAGTTCTCTTCTCCATTAGCTGCTCGTTCTGCTCTAATTTTGTTTGTTCTATTTACTTTATCTACTACATCCGGATTCATCCTCATTTCAGTAGTTGTTATCGTTGGAGTAAAAGAAAACTCAGTTGTCATTCCCGGTACACAATTCATCTGAGCTCTAAAATGAGGCATATAGGCGGAGTGTAATACATCCTGGGAACGCATTTTAAAATTTACTTTTCTTCCAACAGGAAGGTGCAATTCTTTTACGATAATATCATCAGAAGTATTTGGGTCAGATAAATCTAATCCCAAAACATTTGCCTTATCAATATCTATCATTCTAACATTGGCTTTTCCCAATACGTTATCTGTTCCCCCATACCTTGCAGTCCAATTAAATTGTTGTGCATAAAGTTCCACGATCAGAGGGTCATCCTCATCATTTATATCCATTATACTGGTCCATGTATATAATCCCCATAAGATTAATCCAGCTAGTACGATCACCGGTATTATTGTCCATATGAATTCCAACCTGTCATTATCTGCAAAGAATAAAGCCTTTTTGCCTTTTTCACCACGATACTTATACCCAAAATAATGCAATAAGGCCTGAGTAATGGTTTGTACAAAAAAGATGATTATAAATGAAACAAGCAATAGGTAATCATAATCCGCGCCATGTGCTGAAGCTGCTTCGGGCAACAAAACTTTAGTGTATTTATAAAAACTGAATATGGTTATCGCATAAATAAATATCAAAAAAGCAAACAGTAAATAACCATTATACTTGTTATCCTTATCAGTTGCCACTTGTGAATCTACTGTCTTTAGTTTGGACAATTCAAAGATTTTGGTCATTTGCCATATTGCAATTGCCACTAGTACTAAAACAATTAAGATCAATAATGTAGTCATTGTATGTATTGAAATTATACTTTAAAATTACTAATAATGAAAATGCCTGCTTTCTTCTATAAAAGGATCACGGCTCGGTTGCAAGGGAGCATGTGTTAATGCTCGGAACACCCAGAAAATAAAAGCTCCTGCGAAAAAGAGGATAGCGCCCAATTCCGGAATCCCAATATACCATTGGTCGCCCACTGTTGCGGGCATTATCATATTAAATATATCTAAATAATGCCCTGCAAGTAACACGATGCCGGACATAATTACAAACCAATTAACTCTTTTATAATCACTGTTCATTAGTAGCAACAATGGAAATACAAAATTCATTATTACCATGCCAAAAAACGGTAAATTATAGTCTTCAATCCTCGTAACAAAATAAGTGACTTCTTCAGGAATATTTGCATACCATATTAACATAAACTGACTAAACCAGAGGTAAGCCCAGAATATACTAAAGCCAAACATGAACTTAGCCAAATCATGAATATGACTGTCATTAACATCAGGTAAATATCCTTTTGATTTGAGGTAGATGGTAACCATAGCAATTACAGTTATGCCAGAAACTATCATACTTGCAAAAAGATACCATCCAAATAAGGTACTGTACCAATGCGGATCAACACTCATTATCCAATCCCAGGACATAATGGATTCTGAAATAAGATAAAATACAAGGAAAGCAGCAGAGAATCTGAAGTTCTTTTTAAAATTGGAATTATCATCCGCATTATCCTGTGCAATAGAAAGCTTTCGCGATATTTCACGATAACCAATCCATCCTCCAAGGAAAATTGCAGCTCTTATTAGAAAGAAAGTAGGGTTAAGATACCCGGCTTTATTTTGCAGCAATTTATCATGAGCAACAACATCAGCATCCATCCATGTAAACATATGATTAAAATGCAAAACAGAAAGCACCAGAATAACAAATACTATTATCCCTCCCGGAACAAGGTAGGCGGTAATTCCTTCCATTACCCTGAATAACATAGGTGACCATCCGGCCTGTGAAGCCCTTTGAATTCCATAAAAAGCAAGAACCCCTAACGCGATCATAAAGAAAAAGAAAGCTGCGACATATAGAGCAGACCAAGGTCTGTTTTGCAATTGATGCAATAAGTGCTCATCATGGGCACCACTGTGATCATCGGTCTCTCCATGATCCGACGCCATTTGATGGGATACTTCCTCCCCATGAGAATCTGGGTGACCGTCATCATGAGCAGCTACTATAGCTTTGGCTTCCTCTACCGTTCCAGGTGCGGATACAAAGCCAATGCCAATTCCCAATACCCCAACGGCCATGAGAATAAAGGAAGTTATTTTTAATCTGTTTGAAAACGTGTACATATTAAAGGTCTATGTATTATTTTGTTAAGTCTTGTTTTAATTGCATTACGTACTCCGATACCTGCCAACGTTCTTCAAAATCAAGTTGTCCCGCATAGGATCCCATGGAATTTAACCCGTAATAAATAGTATGATAGGTGCTTCCAACCGTAATATTCCTGGCGGCATCCACATAGCTTGGTACTCCTAGTATTTTTTCTCTTTTTACAAGAGCTCCCTGTCCCTTACCCTGATTACCATGGCAAATGCCACAATATATAATATAAAGTTCTTTGCCCTTTGCAAGATTAGCTTCCATTTCCAAAGAATCCAACGGACTTTTTTGCAATCTTGCCAATTCCTTGCTTTCCAGATCATTAGCAAACTCATAAGGCAACCATCCTCTGTGAATAGTATTTTCCGGAGGGGTCATAGCTTCAGAACCATTTGGAAGAAAATCAACTGGCTGATAGGTCTCGTAACCCACCGGCTCATACATATTTGGCATATATTGATAATTAGGACTGTTGCTATCTGCACAAGCAAAAACAAATCCAATTACTGCCAGAATCATTACTATTTTTATAAAACGCTTCATTCTCTAATGACTGTTTTTAATAATGTTCAACTCTACTGCTCCCGTATCTAACAACAAGTCCTTTAATTCAGATTCGTTATTATGAACTTCAATTTCCATAATAAAATGCGCGTCAGTGGTTCTCACATCAGGGTTCTCTGCCTTTTTAAATGGCCACAACCTACTGCGTAAATAAAATGTGATCACCATTAAATGTGCAGCAAAAAAGACTGTTAATTCAAACATAATAGGCACAAAAGCAGGCATATTTTCTATATAGCTAAAGCTGGGTTTGCCGCCAATATTCATTGGCCAATCGTCAATCATTATGTATTTCATCATAACAATAGATACAATTAATCCCAAACAGCCATACATAAAGGATGTAATTGCTATTCTGGTTGGAGCTAAGCCCATTGCTTTGTCCAAACCATGCACCGGAAAAGGACAATAGACCTCCTCGATATGATGTTTTTCGGCTTTTACCTTTTTAACGGCGTGCATCAGTACATCATCATCATCGTAGTAAGCGTGGATAACAGTAGCTGCCATAATTATTTATCGTTGTTTAAAAACATTCTTGCTTGTCCTGCCCAGTCATCTCTCTGAGCTCGGCCAGGAAATGCACTTGTAAGGGAATCTAGCAAATCGTATTCTTTTTGGGTCATTTTACTCACTTGTAAAAAGCTGAAAATTCCCAGTTTGTTGAGGGTCTTTTCCATTAAAGGACCAATCCCTTTTACTTTTTTAAGATCGTCTGGATCCTGAGTTCCAGAATCAAAACTACCCAGTGCACTAAGCAAGCTTTCTTCTTGATTAGATTCTGAAGAGAATGCAGTCTCCTGATTATTGTTAACAATGGTTTCTCTTACAATTCCATTTTTATTTATTGTATATAATGGTTTACCTGCATCTCGAAGTGCCTTATAACGGGCTCCGGACGATTTTAAAATTGATTTTACCTCAGCCTGCGCAATTACCGGGAAGGTTCTTGAATATAATAAAAAGAGTACAAAGAAGAAACCAATGGTACCAATGAAAATTCCAATGTCCACAAAAGTTGGTGAGAACATCGTCCACGAAGACGGCAAATAATCGCGGTGTAATGAAGTAACAATGATCACAAACCTTTCAAACCACATTCCTACATTTACCACGACAGAAATAATAAATGAAATTACTATGCTGGTTCTAATTTTCTTAAACCACATTATCTGGGGTGAGACAACATTGCAGCTCATCATAAAAAGATAGGCCCACCAATACGGTCCTGTTGCTCTGTTTAGAAAAGCATATTGTTCATATTCCACTCCTGAATACCAGGCAATAAAAAGTTCCGTTATATAAGCACATCCAACTATTGATCCTGTAATCATGATTACTATGTTCATGAGTTCAATATGCTGCACCGTAATATAATCTTCAAGGTGACTTACTTTTCTCATTATAATTAACAGGGTTTGAACCATAGCAAAACCTGAGAAAATAGCCCCGGCAACAAAGTAAGGCGGGAAAATGGTAGTATGCCATCCCGGTATAACTGAAGTTGCAAAATCCATAGATACTATAGTATGTACAGAAAGTACAAGTGGTGTTGCTAAACCAGCAAGGACAAGGGAAACTTCTTCAAAACGTTGCCAATCCTTTGCTCGACCAGTCCACCCAAAACTTACCAGACTATAAATTTTCTTTTGGAAAGGTTTGAAGGCCCTGTCTCGAATCATAGCGAAATCAGGTATTAATCCTGTCCACCAGAAAACCATCGAAACCGACAAGTACGTAGATATTGCAAAAACATCCCATAACAAGGGGGAATTGAAATTAACCCATAGTGAACCAAATTGGTTAGGAATAGGTACCACCCAATATGCTAGCCAAGGTCTACCCATATGTATTACCGGAAAGAGTGCTGCCTGGATTACGGAAAATATGGTCATGGCCTCCGCAGATCGGTTAATTGCCATTCTCCATTTTTGTCGGAATAATAATAGTACCGCAGAAATCAGGGTTCCTGCATGCCCAATACCAACCCACCATACAAAGTTTGTAATATCCCAGGCCCAGTTTACTGTTTTATTGAGTCCCCAAACTCCAATGCCTGTAGAAATTGTATAAATTATAGCACCTACACCCCAAAGGAATGCTGCCAATGCAATGGAAAAAACAATCCACCACTGTGTGCTAGCCCGTCCTTCAACCGGAGCTGCAATATCTACCGATACATCATGGTAGCCTTTGTCCCCAAGAATTAAGGGTTTACGTATTGGTGCTTCGTAATGCGACGCCATATAGTTTTATTATAGTTGTATTCTTCCTTAATTTATTATGCCTCATTTGTGTTTCTCACTTTTACCTGATAAAACACATTCGGTCTTGTTCCCACATGTTCTAATAAGTGGTACATCCTGTCATTCTGCTTTAATTCGGTAACCTGGCTTTCCTCGTCATTTGAATCGCCAAACACAATTGCTCCGTTGCTGCAAGCATTGGAACATGCAGTCTGAAATTCGCCATCTGCAATTTCCCTTCCTTCACGTTTTGCATCAAGAATTGTCTTTTGGGTCATCTGGATACAAAGAGAACACTTCTCTATTACCCCTCTGGAACGTACCGTAACATCAGGGTTAATTACCATCTTACCTAGATCATTATTGAAATGATAATCAAACTCATCATTATTATTTGTCAGGAACCAGTTAAACCTCCTTACTTTATAAGGACAGTTGTTGGCACAGTATCTGGTACCCACACATCGGTTATATGCCATATGATTCTGACCCTGACGGCTATGTGTAGTTGCCGCTACCGGACAAACTGTCTCGCAAGGTGCATGGTTACAATGCTGACACATTACAGGTTGAAATGCAACCTGCGGATTGACTGCAGCTATCTCCATTTCTTCAAAGCCGGTCTTTGTCTCCGCAGCACCAGCAAATTCATCTTTTTTGGTATTGTCCTGATCAAAAGTATCTTCTGAGGAATAATATCTGTCTATTCGCAACCAGTGCATATCTCTCGATTTACGTACCTCTTCTTTACCGACAACAGGCACATTATTCTCTGCGTGACAGGCAATAACACAAGCACCACATCCTGTACAGGCATTCAAATCTATTGACATATTAAAATGATGTCCTATAGACCTGTCAAAACTAGCCCAAAGATCAACCGTTGTAGCAGGAACTTCCTGGTGATTCAACGAAACCTGAGGTACATGATTCCATTCTGAATGATCTTTTGTATTAAATATCTCTAAAGTCGTTTCTTTTATAATATCTCCTCTACCCATAAGGGTGTTATGAAGTTGAATACAAGCAAACTCATGCATGCCTGATGCCTTTTCTAGAGTGACATTTTGAATGCAATTAAACCCCTGATATAGGGCATAAGCGTTAACGCCGGTCTGCATTTCAGTTTTCATACCTACTTGCCTGCCATAACCAAATGATAGTCCCATAGTACCAACGGCCTGGCCTGGTTGAATGATTACCGGTACATTTTCAAGCGAAGCACCATTAACCATAAGTTTAGCATAACTTCCGTTCAGGCCTCCATTAGCTACATTTTCGTTTATAAGTCCTAATGCAGAGGCATCTGCTTTGGATACAGTAACATAATTACCCCAGGAGACCCTTGTGATGGGGTCTGGAAATTCCTGTAACCAGGGATTATTAGCTTGCTGACCGTCACCCATTCCAATTTTTGGATAAAGGACAAGTTCCATTCCTTCGGCCGATGAATTGGCCAGTGAACTTATGGCTGAAGAAATTGGTTCGATGGTTGTTTCAACTTCAGGTTCTTGATCCATTGTCTGATCAACAGAGCTATCATTTGTAGTGGAAGATTCTCCTTCCGTATTTGATTCTAATACAAAAACACCATCATGAAGTGCTTTATTCCAGGAAACATCACCCAGAATGCCAGAATTCCATGTGTTTTTAATGTAGTCGTAATAATTTAAATCACTATCCATCCATTGAAGGAGTGACTGTTGAAACTGCCTGGTGTCAAAAAGTTCTTTAATAGTAGGCTGCATTAAGCTGTAATGGCCTTTTACTAATTCAGCGTCCCCCCAGGATTCCAAAAAGTGACTAGAAGCCGCGGTAAACTCTGTAATTTCTGTGGTCTCATTCCAATTTGTTGAGAAAGTAACCGTTAAATCTACTTTTGCAACACCTTCAGAAAAATCAGAAGCGTTAGGCAACGTATACATTGGATTAACACCATCCATAATCAAAGCCCCTACTTTTCCGGAATTCATATCCTGAACGAGCTTATTAACTGCCTGACTATTTCCCTGTCTGATAAATCTTGGTGCGCTTGGGTTAAAAGCAAGACTAGCCAGCATCTCATTTATAGACAAAGTAACCGCCTGGGCGTTTACATCATCTAATCCTGTTACAACCACCGCCTTATTTCCCGCTTTCCTTATTTCGGAGGCAACATCTTCAACAGCTTTGCTAATATTATCACTCAGATCAACGTTGACAGAACTGTTGTTTAGTTTACCAAATAGACTTGCAAGTGCCTTTTTCTGTTCCGAAGGTTTAAGAGCAATACGCTTATCCGCATTTGCTCCGGTAAGAGACATATTAGATTCAAACTGAATATGCCTGGACATTTTGCCATTTTTGGGAACTCGCCCTTTGGAATATCCACTGTCATGACCTCCTCCTTGCCAATCGGCCAGGAACTCTGCACCAAAAGAAATAATGGTTTCAGCTTTTTCAAAATCATATGTAGGCAATGCCCTTTCTCCATATTTAGCTTCAAAAGCAGATAAAGCCGCATCCTCACTTATGGCATCATACGTAATATGATTTACGTTCCCGTAAACTTCCTTAAACTCACTTATCAATTTTGTAGTAGATGGACTAGCATAAGTCTGAGTGAGCAATACTATTTGCTGCTCTGAATCCTTTAATCCTTCTAACTTATTTTTTACGGAAGTGTCTAATTCAGCCCACTCTGCAGGTTCTCCATATGCTAATGGCCCTTGTAATCTTGTGCTGTCATATAAAGAAAGAACAGACGCTTGTATTCTGGCATTACCGGTACCATTTGTTTTTGCATCCTTATTATTTTCCACTTTAATTGGTCTGCCTTCCCGTGTTTTTATCAAAATACTGGCAAAATCATAACCATTTGCAATAGTGGTAGCATAATAGTTCGCGATACCTGGAATTATTTGCTCAGGCTTAATAACATAAGGTATAGACTTTCTTACCGGACCTTCACAAGCTGCTAAAGACGCTGCAGCGGTGCTAAATCCTACATATTTCAGAAAATCTCTTCTATTTGTTGTACTGGCAGACAAATTCTCCTTATCTCCTAAAAATTCATCAACAGGTATTTCCTCCGGAAATTCGTTTTGTCTTAGCGTCTCAACGATGGAATCGTTGGGATTTAACTCCGCTTCGCTTTTCCAATACTTTTTTGATGCCATACTTTATATCTGTAATTAGATGCTTATTTATTTCTAATAGTGGCACTTGCCACATTCCAAACCACCCATTTGAGCAGCGGTAAGATTTTCAACTCCATATTTTTTGGATAACTCTTCATGTATTTTAGCATAATAAGCGTTGTCCTCTACCTTAATATTTGTTTCTTTATGGCAATTGATACACCAGCCCATTGTCAATGGAGAATATTGATACATGATCTCCATTTCCTCAACAGGGCCATGACAGGTTTGACATTCAATACCCGCAACGGAAACATGTTGAGAGTGATTAAAGTATGCCAAATCTGGAAGGTTATGAATTCTTACCCATTCAACTGGCTGACTTTCACCAGTATATTTTTGATTTTCCTCGTCCCAACCTACTGCTTTATATAACTTCTTAATTTCCCCTGTATAGAAGTCATTTGTATACCCGTTTGCCAAATCTTCAGGACTTGGACCTTCAGGATTTCCTTTATATTCATAAATAGATTTATGACAATTCATACAAACATCTAAAGAGGGGATTCCTGAATGTTTAGATACTCTAGCTGATGAATGGCAATATTTACATTCAATTTTGTTATCTCCTGCA
This sequence comes from uncultured Eudoraea sp., assembly GCA_964536335.1. GTDB lineage: Bacteria > Bacteroidota > Bacteroidia > Flavobacteriales > Flavobacteriaceae > Eudoraea. The sequence goes on from CAZHWD010000251.1 coordinate 17,681, forward strand.
TGCACCTTGTGTGAATAATGAATGGGTTGAATTGGCGCATAGCCTTGGTCTATACCCACTTGCATCATCCAGCCAAAAGCAAAATATGCACCCGCCAATAACAAGAAAATAGAAGATACAAGCACAAGGAATTGGTTATGTGCAAATGCCTTCCATAATGGAATTCGTTTAACAGCTTTGTCATTTTCCATTGCGACGCCGTTAGCCTTGGCTATGCGTTGCAAGGTATTGTTGACCAAAAACAGCATTATGACCAGTAAGGCAAAAACCAGTGCAAGTGCTCCCAAAATAATTTCATTAGTAATCCCAGAAGAATCACTTCTTCCCTCGCCTGTAGCAGTTGCGGTAGCAGCCGCAACCGGCGCGGGAGGCGGAGCAGCTGTATAAGCCAAAATATCATCAATATCTGCATTGGAAAGTGTAGGAAAAGCAGTCATTGCAGCCTGGTTGTACTCAGCATACACTTTAATTGCATACGCATCCCCGGAGCTAACCATCCCGGCACTATTCTTAATCCATGTATATAGCCATTCCTTATCCAATCCTTCATCTTCGGCAAGTCTGGTTTCAACATTTGCTAATGCCGGTCCAGTCATTTTGCGATTTAAAGAATGACAAGCTGCGCAATTCTGATTAAATAATTCTTTTCCTTTTACAGCATCACCAGAACCTGAATCACTCGCCTCAGCAGCAACTTCAGTATCAGCCTCAGCGTCCTGTTCCGGGCTTTCTTCCTGGGCAAAAAGAGAATTTGAAAAGAGTAGATAGACTACTAAAGTAAAAGTAAAAAGTTTAGAAATCTGATGGCGGTACAAAACCTTTTTCATATTTAAAATATTTCTATCTTAATTCTGGCACGATAATTACTACAAGTATAAGACAAAAAGGTAATTTATCGCCGCTCAAATTGCGACAAAAATAAGACTTTGACTTTATTTGGGAAATGTTAAGGGTTTTATAATTTATAATTTATATTAATTCTAAATAAGTGTAAAATCTTTTGTTTTACCTTCAATAAATTACTTTTGCGTTTTATGTTTGACCTTTATAAAGTTAATATCATGAAAACAGTAATTTTATCAGTAATGCTTCTTGGGTTCATAACTTTCGGAGTGGCACAAAATGGGGAAATTAGCATTGAACAAGATGCCAATATTACTCGCCTTCTGGAAGTATATAAAATTAGTAATTCAAAATCTAATTTCTATACAATTCAGGTTGGGTTTGGGTCTTATTCCAAAGCAGAAGAACTTAAACAGCAAGTAGATATCGATTTTCCCGACTTAAGATCGAAAATTATTTTTGATTCCCCTACTTATAGAGTTCAGATTGGTCAGTTTAAATCTAAATTGGATGCGGAACGTAAATTTAAAGAGGTTCGGATAAAATATCCTGAATCGCTTTTATTAAAACCAGAAAAAACGACCAAATAGGTCGTTTTTTGTTTTATTTACTTCAATTAAATCGATCTCAGGAATAAGATTTCACTTTCTCGGCATTTCCAAAATTTTTTCAAATTTCAGATCAAAGCTTTTTCTTTACCGCTACTTCCTGGAAGGCTTCCACTATATCCCCTTCTTTAATATCATTATAATTCTTTACCTGAAGCCCACAATCATAGCCCTTGGCCACTTCTTTAACATCATCTTTAAACCTTTTTAAAGAAGATAGTTCTCCCGTAAATATTACCACGCCATCCCTAATAAGACGAATATTCGAGTTTCTAAAGATTTTGCCAGTAGTTACCATACAGCCGGCAATTGTGCCTATTTTGGATATTTTAAAGGTTTCTCTAATTTCAGCAGTACCCGAAATCTCTTCTTTCATCACCGGAGATAGCATGCCTTCCATTGCATCCTTAAGATCATTAATGGCATCATAAATAATAGAATACATCCTTATATCAATCTCTTCTTTATCCGCAATATCCCTTGCATTGCCCATGGGCCTGACATTAAATCCGATAACAATGGCATCAGATGCTGATGCTAATAATACATCAGATTCTGTAATTGCACCTACTCCTTTATGAATAATATTGACTTGTATTTCATCCGTTGACAATTTCTGGAAGGAATCTGTTAAAGCTTCCACAGATCCATCAACGTCTCCTTTTAAAATAATATTCAGCTCTTTAAATTCGCCTAATGCAATTCGTCTGCCAATTTCATCGAGCGTAATATGTCGTTGTGTCCTTACTGATTGTTCGCGTTGCAATTGGCTCCTTTTGGATGCAATTTGCTTTGCTTCTTTTTCATCTTCAAGCACGTTGAATTTATCCCCGGCCTGAGGCGCACCGTCTAATCCCAATATTGAAATTGGTGTAGAAGGGCCAGCTTTTTTAACAATCTTACCTCGTTCATCCTGCATTGCCTTAATCTTGCCGCTACATATTCCCGCCAAGACGTAATCACCTATTTCTAAAGTACCTCCCTGCACCAAAATAGTGGAGACATACCCTCTTCCTTTATCAAGAAATGCCTCTACCACAGTACCCGAAGCGAATCTGTCTGGATTAGCTTTCAATTCCAAAAGTTCTGCTTCCAAAAGCACTTTTTCTAAAAGTTCTTTTACACCATCGCCGGTTTTTGCTGAGATATCATGAGATTGAATTTTTCCGCCCCAATCCTCTACAAGTAAATTCATGGCAGCCAAACCTTCCTTAATCTTCTCAGGATTTGCTGTAGGTCTGTCTATTTTGTTAATCGCAAAAACTATTGGAACACCCGCAGCCTGTGCGTGACTGATAGCTTCTTTGGTCTGAGGCATTATATCGTCATCTGCTGCAACTACGATTATGGCAATATCTGTGACCTGGGCACCGCGTGCTCGCATGGCAGTAAATGCTTCGTGGCCGGGTGTATCTAGAAAGGTAATTCTCTGTCCCCCGGATAAAGTAACACCATAGGCGCCTATATGCTGTGTAATTCCTCCACTCTCACCGGCAATTACATTCTCTTCACGAATGTAATCCAATAATGATGTTTTACCGTGATCTACATGTCCCATTACTGTAACAATAGGGGCCCTGGGCTTTAAATCCTCGGGCGCATCCACTTCTTCTTCAATAGATTCTTCAAGATCTGCAGTAATAAATTCAACTTCATAACCAAATTCTTCGGCAACAATGGAGAGTGTTTCAGCATCCAATCTTTGATTCATAGTAACCATAATCCCAAGAGACATACAGGCAGAAATTATCTCTGTAGAGGCAACATCCATCATGGTAGCAACTTCTCCAACGGTTACAAACTCAGTGACCTTAAGTGTTTTACTTTCCAGTTCTTGTTGTTCCAGATCTTTCTCTGTCTGTTGTTTGTGCTGGTCTCTCTTATCCCTTCTATATTTTGCTCCTTTTCCTTTTTTGGATTTACCCTGAAGTTTTTCAAGAGTTTCACGTACTTGTTTTTGTACTTCTTCTTCCGTAGGTTCAGCCTTTGGAGTAGAGGTAAATCGCTGTCCTTTTTTAACAGCAGTTCTCGCTCTGCCACCACCTTGTGCACCACTATTACTTACAATTCTCTTCCTTCTTTTGCGTTTCTCTGCTTCGGAAGGTTCTTTTACAGGTTCTTTCTTTTTCTTTGGTTTATTAAACTTAGTGAGATCAATTTTATCTCCCATTATCTTTGGTCCGGAAAGTTTTTTATACTTTGTAGTAATAGATTCGGCCTCCTCTGGTTTATCTTCCTCTAAAGCTTTCTCTTCAACCTTCTTTATCTCCGGAACCTCTTCAGGTATTAATTCCTCTTTTACTTCTTCAACAGCTACTTCTTCTTTTACCTCAGCAATTATCTCTTCCTTTGGAGCTGATTTATCTTCAATCTTTTTTGGTTCTGGCTTAACTTTCTTCTTGGGTTCAAGATCAATTTTACCTACTTGTTTCGGTCCGGAAAGTTCAACCCTTGCTTTCACTACCTCCCTTGAAGCAGCTCTTTTTTCTCTTTCCAGTCTTTTTTCTTCCTGCTCCTGCTCCAATTGCAGTCTTATAGCTTCCTTTTCCTTGCGCTTCTCCTCGCCAACTTCCTGGGATGCAACTTTCTTGCTCATATCCGTCTGGAATTCGTCTAAAAGAACCTGATGTATGTCTTCAGAAATCTTTGTGGTAGGTCTTGCCTCTACCTTGTGTCCTTTAGAGGCAAGATATTCCACTGCTCTATCCAAGGAAATGTTAAGTTCTCTCAAGACTTTATTAAGCCTTATTGTTGCATTGTCTGCCATAAATACTGTTTACTCTCTACTTTTACGTTGCTAATATATAGCTTAATCTTCAAATTCTTCTTTAAGGATACGTACAACATCGGAAATAGTTTCCTCCTCCAGGTCGGTACGTTTTACCAAATCGTCTATATCCTGCTCCAGAACACTTCTGGCGGTGTCAAGGCCTATCTTTTTAAGTTCTTCTATTATCCATCCTTCAATTTCATCAGAGAATTCTGTAAGTTCCACATCTTCTTCTACACCTTCTCGGAAAACATCTATCTCATAACCCGTAAGCTGACCAGCAAGGCGTATATTATGACCGCCTCTTCCAATGGCCTTTGAAACTTCCTCAGGCCTAAGGTAAACTTGTGCGGTCTTTTTTTCATCGTTTAAGGTCACCGTAGAAACACGTGCGGGGCTAAGCGAACGGGTTACCATTAACTGAGGATTATTTGTCCAATTAATCACATCTATATTTTCATTTCCGAGTTCACGTACTATTCCATGAATCCGGCTGCCTTTCATACCCACACAAGCACCTACAGGATCTATCCTATCATCGTAAGAATCTACTGCTACCTTAGCTTTTTCACCTGGAATTCTAACTGCCTTTTTTATGGTAATTAGCCCATCAAATACTTCTGGAATCTCCTGGAAGAACAATTGCTCAAGGAAGATTGGTGAAGTTCTCGACATGATGATCATTGGTTTGTTTCCCTTGAGTTCTACGCTTTCGATAATTCCGCGAACGTTATCTCCTTTTCTAAAAAAGTCAGAGGGTATCTGTTTGTCCTTAGGAAGAATTATTTCATTTCCTTCATCATCCAATAAGATAATTGCCTTATGTCTTATGTGATGAACTTCAGCAGTATAAATCTCACCTTCAAGGTCTTTAAATTGCTTATAAATGGTAGTATTGTCGTGTTCGTGAATTTTGGATATCAGGTTTTGGCGTAAGGCTAAAATTGCCCTTCTTCCAAGATCTATAAGCTTTACTTCCTCAGATACATCTTCACCAACTTCAAAATCCGGTTCTATCTTACGAGCTTCTGAAAGAGATATTTCTTCATTTGGTTCTTCTACTTCTCCATCTTCCACAACAATCCTATTTCTCCATATTTCTAAATCTCCTTTATCAGGATTAATAATGATATCAAAATTATCATCGGAACCAAATTTTTTCTTTAAAGCATTCCTAAAAACGTCTTCCAATATCGCCATTAGGGTTACCCGGTCAATGAATTTGTCGTCCTTAAACTCTGAGAAAGATTCGATCAATGCAATATTTTCCATTTTGCGCTATGATTAAAATATTAATTTAACTTTTGCCTCTTCAATTTCAGAAATGGCAATTTTTTTTCTTTTCTGTACGGTTATTTTTCCTTTCCCCACCGGTTTAGGTTCTCGTACTTTCCATTCCAGTGTTATACTCTCATCTGTTGCTTCGGCAAGGTCACCTTCGAAATTTTCTGTCGCTGTTTTTACGACTAACTTCCTGCCAATATTTTTAGGATACTGCCGTGCCATTACAATAGGTTCCGTGGCACCGGACGAAGTGACTTCTATTGAAAAATCATGTTCTTCTCTATCCAAATTATGTTCAATAGCCCTGCTTACGGCCATACAGTCCTTCAGGTTTACTCCTTCATCTCCATCAAGAACTATCTTAATGGTATTATCAGGAGAAATTGAAAAATCAATTAAAAACAAGGTTTTATTCTCCTTCAGGGCTTTTTCCAAAAGCTCTTCAACTTGTGCCTTTAACATAACCATAAGTAACAAAAGAGGGGACAATTTGTCCCCTCATGAATACAATTATATCCTTTCAGTGGCGCAAAGATACAATTTTTTTTGATTTTAAAACAGAAGCTTATTCCATTTATATTAGATACTTAAAGCAGTATTACCAACGTTACACTTATAATAGTAACTTTATTATTACATGAATTATATCTAATCGCATTAATCAACATTTCAATGGACGTCTTTAACTCCTATAACCTTATCATTGAGGCATCGGTTATACTTATTCTTTCTTTTCTATTTAATGGTATATCAAAAAGAACAAACATTCCGTCTGTCTTATTACTTATACTCCTTGGGTTTATTTTGCAATTTGTACTTAAAACTTTTACCTCAGAAGAAGTTGACTTCTTTCCAGCATTGGAAGTTCTGGGTATTATTGGCCTTATAATGATCGTACTCGAAGCTGCACTTGAACTTGAATTAAAAAAGGAAAAACTAGTTCCTATTTTAAAATCTATGGCCATAGCCCTCACGGGGTTGATAGGTTCTGCATGGGTAGCTGCGCTAATTCTGAATCAATTTATCCCGGATATGTCAATGCAGGCTGCATGGTTATATGCAACACCATTATCAATATTATCCAGTGCCATTATTATTCCCAGTGTTAGCGGGCTCATGGAAAAGAAAAAGGAATTCCATATATATGAAAGTACATTTTCCGACATTATGGGTATAATGATGTTCTATTTCCTTGTCACCGGACTTAGTCCGACAGAAAATTCCGGTGCAGGTGGTTTTGCCCTTAATATTCTTCTTACTATCGTTATCTCGCTTATTGCCAGTTATGCGATCATTCTCATTTTTCAAAAGATTAAAAGTCAGGCCAAATTATTCCTGTTGATTGCTGTCTTGCTTCTTTTATATGCAATAGGAAAGCAATTACATCTCTCCTCTCTACTAATCATTTTAATTTTCGGATTGGTAATTGCCAATATGAAGGTGTTCTTTGGAGGAAAACTTTCACGTTTTCTGGAATATGAAAAGGCGCATCGCATATATCATGAGCTTCATATTGTCACACTCGAAACAGCATTCGTGGTACGCACTTTCTTCTTTGTTATTTTTGGATTAACAATAGTCATTGCCTCCTTATTTAGCATAAAAGTAGCCATGGTTAGTCTGCTCATTATACTTTCTATCTATGCGATAAGATTTGTAATCTTAAGAACATTTATAGGCAGCGATATTCTGCCACAACTATTTATTGCTCCAAGAGGGCTTATCACTATACTGCTCTTTTATGCTATTCCTGCAGAAGCGCAAGTAGCTACATTTGAACCCGGGATTTTACTTTTTGTGATTATAGGCACCAGTCTTATTATGACTTGGGCTATGATAAAGGATAAGAAAAAAATGAGCACCATTTTAGACATGGTAGACGAGGAAATAGATGAATTACAAGAAGTAAACGAAATAATCAAAGAAAGTGAACTTCCAATTCAAGATAAGCCTCAACTTCCCAATGATTTAGACTAAGAAACCAAAATAATAATCCCAACACTAAATATGTGCTGGGATTTATTTGCAACTTTCGTTGGCCTACTAGGACTCGAACCTAGAACGACTGGACCAAAACCAGCTGTGTTGCCAATTACACCATAGGCCATTAGTGCATAAGAACCTGCAAATTTAAGACAAACTTTTATTTGCACAAATATTTTGGATACAATCGATCAAAAAAAGAACCGCAGCCTCCTGTTAAAGGTTTGACAAAATTATAAGCCCATATCTATTTTAATTAGTAAATTCGCCGAGACTGGTAAACTTCATACTACATGTTTTCAAAGAACTTCGAGAAATGGGACACCATCCTTGGATGGGTCGTTTTTTTTATAGCCCTTATCACTTACGCTATTACGGTTGAGCCTACGAGCAGTTTTTGGGATGCAGGAGAATACATTACTACCTCCGCAAAATTGCAGGTGGCTCACCCACCCGGCGCACCATTGCTTCAAATGATTGGAGCCTTTTTTGCCATGTTTGCTTTGGAACCAGACCAGATTGCACGAATGGTAAATTATGTCTCCGGGGTTTCCAGTGCATTTACCATTTTGTTCATGTTCTGGACCATTACCAATCTTACGCGAAAGTTAATATCCAAAAAAGAAGAGTTTACCAATAGTAATGCCATCGCCGTTTTGAGCAGTGGTCTTGTTGGTGCTTTGGCGTTTACTTTTTCAGATAGTTTTTGGTTTAATGCCGTAGAAACTGAAGTATACGCAATGGCTAGTTTTATTATGGCGCTGTTGTTGTGGATGGGGTTAAAATGGACAGATAACCTGGAGGATCCCAGGGGTAATCGATGGCTGATACTCATTTCCTTTATAGTAGGGCTTACCTTTGGAATTCAATTTATGGGCTTTTTGGCTATTCCCACTATTGGTTTGTTATATTATTTCAAAAAATATAAGACCACTACTGTTAAGAATTTTCTTTTGGCTAATATTAGTGTAATTGCTATTTTAATGTTGGTCTATAAATTTTCATTGACCTACGTTCTTAAAATATTTGGCTGGAGCGAAGTCTTCTTTATCAATAGCATTGGTTTACCCTTTAATTCGGGTTCTCTAATTATGCTTTTAGTTTTTATAGGTGCCTTTTACTTTGGATTGCGCTATACCAGAAAAAACAAATACAGGATAGCCAATACTTTGGTGCTCTGCGCTATGTTTTTATTCCTTGGTTTTTCTTCCTGGCTTATGTTGCCAATCAGGGCAAATGCCAATGTGGTAGTAAACGAAAATAATCCATCAGATGCCCGTTCATTACTTGCCTATTACAACAGAGAACAATACCCTCAGGTAGACAGTCCAATTTATGGCACTTATTATTCCGATACGTTTGCCCCGGCAGGTCCTGAGAAGGATGATAAACCCAAATATGAAAAAGATAAAGAGCTAGGCAAATACATTATTGTAAATAAATACAAGAATGCGATGCAGGGCCCTAACGAAGATCACAGGGGTATATTACCACGAATGTGGAGCGATCAGAACGCTGAAAACTACATGAAATATTTCGGTCCTTTAAGTTTTAGGATGAAGACATCTAATGAAGAGTTACGCAAAGCAGTTGCCCAGGTTAAATCTGGTCTTGCCAATGGCGAAATAGATGAGGAACAGTACATAGGTTTTTTACGACAGTTTGGAGAATATTTAGAAGTAGAACCCCCAGGCATTTGGCAGAACTTGAAATACATGTTTCAGTTCCAATTTGGTTATATGTACTGGCGTTATTTTATGTGGAACTTCGTAGGTAAGCAAAATGATGTACAGGGTCGTTATAATGGCAATGGTGAATGGTTAAGCGGAATTGGGTTTATAGACAGCCTACGCTTGGGTAGTCAGGAAAATCTCCCAAATGATGTATTGGAAAATAAAGGTAGAAATACATATTTCTTTTTGCCCTTAATCCTGGGAATTATAGGTTTGGTTTTCCAGTTCACCAAAAATCCTAAACAATTCTGGGCTCTTTTTGTGTTTTTTATTTTTACGGGAATTGCCATACAATTCTACACAAATCCATATATATTTCAGCCACGAGAACGTGATTATTCACTTGTAGGTTCCTTTTATATTTTCGCCTTGTGGATTGGATTGGGAGTATATGGCCTATACGAAGAATTTAAAAAATTGATAAATCCAAAGGTACTTGGACCGGTTGTCTTTGTGATCTGTCTTTTGGCTGTCCCGGGTGTAATGGCGTTTCAGAATTGGGATGATCACGACCGTTCTAATCGATTTACGGCACGAGCAAGTGCTAAGGCTTATCTGGATTCATGCAAGGAAGATGCAGGCGCTATGTTATTCACAATTGGAGACAATGACACTTTTCCACTTTGGTATGCACAGGAAATTGAAGGATACCGTACCGATGTTCGTATAATATGTACCAGCCTTTTTGCAACAGACTGGTATGTAGATCAAATGAAAAGTAAGGCTTATAAAAGTGACCCTATACCTTCTCAACTGACTCATAATCTTTATAGATATGGAAACAGGGATGTAATTTATTATCAGGGTCTTCCTGGTTTGGCTGAAAAACGATGGGACATCAAAGATTTTATGAATTGGGTGGCGAGCAATAAACCTCAGACAAAATTCAAATATATACTTGAAAAACAGGGCGCTGACCTAAGTGAATATTCTGAAAGCACATTAGACCTCGTATATTATCCAACTAACAAAATAAGAGTAGCGGTTAATAAGAAAAATGTACTTAAAAGTGGCCTGGTTAAAGAAAAAGATTCTGCATTAATTGTTGATTATATAGATATTGACTTACCGAAAAGTGCCTTGCCAAAAAACAGGATTATGATGTTGGATATCATTGCTAATAATGATTGGAAACGTCCAATATACTTTTCCGGTGGTAGTTTTGACAAAGCAGAATACATCTGGATGAAAGAGTATTTACAGCTCGAGGGATTGGCCTATAAATTAGTGCCCATCCAAACGAAAAATCAAAGTTCTTTTGAGATGGGACGAATAGATACAGAACTGATGTACGATATCGTTAAAGGATGGGATTGGGGCAATTCTGGAAGTTCAGATATCTATCATGATCCACAAACCAGATCACAAGGTTTATCTTTCCGGGGCAATCTTGCGCGATTGACAGAAGCTCTAATAAACGAAAACAAAATAGACAAAGCAAAGGATGTGATCAGCATTGCGATGACAAATATGCCTTTAGAATTCTATGGGTTTTACGCTTTTGTCGAACCTTTTGTGGATGCATATTATAAGGTAGGAGAAACCCAGAAAGCCCGAGATCTATTCTATAGGCTAAGGAATATTTATCAGGATCGACTGGACTATTATTCGAGTATTCCCTTGGACGAGCAATATGAAAATATTGAAGATATTATTGGCGATATGGAAGCTTATAGAAGAAACATAGATATTCTTATCGAAAATAGTGACAGGGAGATAGCAGAAAAAGAAACCTTAATTTTTAATGAGCATATAGACAGGTTCAGTCATTTTTATAAAGATGAAGTTCTAGAAGAGCCACCATTAATGGAGCAATCAAATCCGGACCTGGGAGATACATTGGAAGTTGAACAAGATTCATTTTCAGATGACTGAGCAGGATTCCGGAAAAGAATTGGACGGGGTTAGCTATTGGTAACTAGATCTGCACCTGGTGAATATTGATATATATCAACAGTTACTACTTATAGATATTCATTAAGTATTCCAATAAGTGTATTTGCATCTTGCTCACCACTTTGTCTCCATACCATTTCCCCTTTTTTATAGATCATAAGGGTAGGCAAACCTTTAACTCTAAGTGCTTGTGATAGTTCTTTATTCTTATCTACATCTATTTTTATAACCTTTCCTTTATCTCCTAATGCTGCTGCAACATCCCTAAGAACAGGGTGCATAGAAGTAGATTGTTCGTTCCACTCCGCATAGAAGTCAAGTAATACGGGGATATTTAGATCTATTAGTTCACCGAATTTGGACATATAAAATACATTGGGTTACAGATCAAATGTATGAAAAAATGTTAAAAAATCCGGTATACCCTTAATTTTGGGCATTACTTGAAAGTTAAATTCAAGTTAATTCTTTCTTTTTTAGCGTAATAACTGTGATTTCTGGCCAAATACCTACCCTTCCTGGGTAGCCTATAAACCCAAATCCACGGTTAACATTTATAAATTCTCCCAGTTCCTCATAAATACCGGCCCAATATTTATATCGCCATTTAACCGGACTCCATTTAACCCATCCGGGAATTTCAATACCAAACTGCATTCCATGTGTATGACCACTTAGCGTAAGATGATAATGATACTTATCTTTTAAAACAACATCCTCCCAATGAGATGGATCATGGCTCAATAAGATTTTAAAATCATCCTTGCTAATTTCGGAAGCTGCTTTTTTTAAGTCGCCCGACTTTCTAAATCCTCCTCTTCCCCAATTCTCTACCCCAATTAAAGCCAATTTATCTTGCTCTTTTTCCAGATATCTACTCTCATTCAACAAGAGATCAAAACCCATTTCCTTTTGCATCAGTTTAAGCTCATCCAAATTTATCATCTTTTCCTCTTCCGTATCCCAACTTACGTAATCGCCATAATCATGGTTCCCCAGAATTGAATATTTCCCATCTACAGCGCTAAGGCTTGAGAACAATGTGGCCCATGGTTTCATTTCCTCCGCTTTATTATTTACCATGTCTCCGGTAAAAAAAATAACATCACTCTTTTGTTTATTTATCAAATCAACCGCATATTCGATTTTTCCTCTATTGTCAAAACTTCCGCTGTGAATATCTGAAATTTGAGTAATCTGATATCCATCAAAAGCTGTAGGTAAATCTTCAAATTCCATATTGTATTTCAATACCTTAAAATTGTACTTCCCTCTGTACATGCCGTATAGTAATGCCCCAAAAGGCATAGCTGCGACACCCATGGCAATTAAGCTTAAAAACCTCCTTCTTTCCGGTAGGCTAAACTCCCTGTTTGTCCCAAAAAATTTATGATACCCTGCCGCAATGAATCTGAAAATATCTTCAGAAAAAAGAAATATAATTGTAATTATTTTGAATGTAAGGATGGCGACCAAAAACCCAAAAGCATAGCTTTTAGGCCTGCTTAATACCCTACCGCCTGTTTCGCCCCAGGTAAATTGAAAAATAAAATTACCAAGTACTATTAAAGATAGGGCAGTAAAAACAAAGTAAACCCAGGGAAACCTTGTCACGGTCTTCAACGCTTGTAAGGTATAGAAACCTAAAATAAGATAAATTATTACAAAAACAATCCAGCGTAGCATATGCTTTTTTTACAAATATATTTCTTTAACAGAGTATCACTTTACTTCTTTACCTTTTATTTTACGCTTTGAATCAGAGCTCGAACAATCTCCCGATCCGTGTGGGCTACTTCGTCATCTTTCAGATAGGAAGTATTATTCATTGAAAGTTCAGGCTTTTTTCTAAGTGTTTTACTAAACCTTACTCCTGAAAGATGAATGGCTTCAAATCCTTTATTTTTAAAAAACAGTGCGTTGTGTTCTCGTATTCCTCCGCCAGGCATTATAACACATTTTTTCGCCTTCTTTTTCCACAGGACCAGCTTATTTATGGCCTTTTCTGCTGATTGTTCTCCTCCGGATGTTAAAATACAGTCAACCCCTAAATCTACAAGTTCCATCAGTGTTTTATCAGGATCAATTATCCAATCAAATGCCCGATGAAAGGTAAAGTGTAAATCTCTGGCGGCAGAAATCAATGCCCGGGTTCGCGTTATATCCAGCGTTCCATCGGAATGCAACACTCCTGAAACTATTCCAGAAACTCCAAGATCTGCGCAAATTGCAATATTAGTTTTCATGATCTGAAATTCATCTATGGAGTAAGTGAAATCTCCACTTCGTGGTCTAATCAGAACATGAATGGGAATGCTAAGTTTTTCTGACACTTTCTTTATCAAACCGAAGGATGGCGTTACACCTCCCACTGCCAATTCGGTGCAGAGTTCTATTCTGTCCGCACCGGCTTCTTCTGCATTCACAGCTGATTGATAGGAATTAGCGCATACTTCTACGATCATTTCATATATTTAGGCATATAAAAGTAAGCAACCCAGCAAGATGAAACGTAGAAAATTTTTAAAAAATTCTTCCTTAAGTACAGCCGGTATCTTTTCTGCCTCTATACTGTCTGCATGCGAAACTGATAAGAAGCATTCATCGGTTATTGAAATACTAAAACCTATTGTAATTGCAACCTGGGATGTTCCCAATGCAACAAATAAAGCCTGGCAGGTGCTTAGTGATGCCGGTTCCGCATTAGATGCCGTTGAACAGGGGGTAATGATTGAAGAAGCAGATATAAAGAATCAATCTGTAGGTAAAGGTGGAAGACCGGACCGTGAAGGCCATGTTACTCTGGATGCCTGTATAATGGACAAAGACAGTAATTGCGGAGCTGTTGTATACCTTCAAAATATAGTCCATCCCATTTCGGTTGCAAGAAAGGTAATGGAGGATACACCTCATGTAATGCTGGCAGGGAAAGGGGCGGAATTGTTTGCTTACGAAAAGGGATTTAAAAAAGAAAACTTACTTACTGAGAAATCGAAGGTGGAATGGATAGAATGGAAAAAAACTTCGAAATACCAGCCTATTATAAATATAGAAAATCACGATACTATTGGAATGCTTGCAATTGACAGTAAAGGCGATATAGCAGGTGCCTGCACAACAAGTGGGATGGCATATAAAATAGCAGGGCGGGTGGGCGATTCTCCAATTATTGGAGCTGGTCTATTTATTGATAATGAGGTTGGCGGAGCTACAGCAACAGGGGTTGGTGAAGAAGTTGTTCGCACTGTGGGGAGCTTTCTAATTGTTGAATTGATGAGGCAGGGTAAAACACCTCAGGAGGCTTGTGAAGAAGGTGTCAAACGTATCATCTCCAAAAACAAGGACAATCTGGATTTCCAAATTGGCTTTATTGCCATAAATAAAAAGGGAGAAACCGGAGGGTATTGCATACAGTCGGGCTTTACGTACAGGGTATATTCTGAAAAAGGACATGTTAATAATAGAGCAAGCAGCTATATAAGCACTTAAATACTTTACTAAGGCACTTAAACTTTGTAGTTTTGAAATTCTTCAAGAACACAAAAAATGGCAGACCAGAAGCGACTTTTTTTATTGGATGCATATGCATTGATATTTCGGGGGTATTATGCCCTGATTAAAAACCCCAGGATAAATTCTAAAGGAATGGACACCTCCGCTATTATGGGGTTCATGAATTCCTTGTTTGATGTTATAAAACGTGAAAAGCCAGACCACTTAGCTGTTTGTTTCGATAAGGACGGCAGTGCAGAGCGTACAGAGTTATTTGCAGATTATAAGGCAAACCGTGATGAAACTCCAGACGCCATAAGGGTGGCTGTACCCATAATTCAGGATATTTTAAAAGCCATGCATATTCCCTGCATAGAAGTATCCGGTCTGGAAGCAGATGACATTATTGGTACATTAGCCAAGCAGGCTGAGAAGGAAGGATACAAAATATATATGGTTACACCCGACAAGGATTTCGGGCAATTGGTATCGGAAAATATTTTTATGTACCGCCCATCACGTATGGGCAATGGCATTGAAATTTGGGGAATACCAGAAATACAAAATAGATTTGGAGTAGAACGCCCCGAACAGGTAATTGACTATTTGGGAATGATGGGGGATGCCAGTGATAATATTCCCGGACTTCCGGGAGTTGGCGATAAAACCGCCAAAAAATTTATTGCCGAATTTGGAACCCTTGAAGGCCTGCTTGCAAATACGGATAAGCTGAAGGGGAAAATGAAAGAGAAGGTGGAAGAAAATGCCGAGTTGGGCCGACTCTCAAGAAAGTTAGCAACTATTTGCATCACTTGTGACGTTACTTTTGACCCTAAGAATTATGAACTCTCTGAACCTAATAGTGAAGAAGTACAGAAAATATTTGAGGAATTAGAATTTAGAAGGCTTAAAGAACAATTCTTAAGGATTTTCTCTGAGGAAACTGATGTAGTAAATGAAAAAGTCAACAGTGAGGAGCCAAAACAAAAAAAAGAGCCCCAGGCTGCTGGAAGTGGTCAGTTTTCACTATTTGGAAGTGATGGTGATTCTCCGGCTACTTTAAAAGAATTTTCGAGCAGAAAAACCATTAATGATGTATCTCATGTTTATCAGAGTGTCTCATCAGGGATGGGTATGAAATTATTCCTTCAAAACTTAATGAAACAATCTGTAGTTTGTTTTGATACGGAAACAACTTCTTTAAATCCTCTTGTAGCCGAGCTGGTTGGAATTGCGTTCTCCTGGGAAGCCGGTAAAGGTTTTTATGTTCCTTTTCCGGAAGAACTAGAAAATGCCCAGGAATTAATTGAACAACTCCGCCCTTTTTTCGAGGCTGAACACATAGAGAAAATTGGACAGAATTTAAAATATGATATAAAAGTACTTCACAAATATAATGTTTCCGTCAAAGGAAGTTTATTTGATACCATGTTAGCGCATTACCTTATAAATCCTGATATGCGTCATAATATGGATGTGTTATCGGAAACTTACCTGAACTATACCCCAGTATCGATCACTGAGCTTATTGGAAAAAAAGGTAAAAACCAATTGAGCATGCGTGAGGTTAGTTTAGAGAGACAAACAGAATACGCTGTAGAGGATGCTGATATAACATTTCAGTTAGCAAAACAGTTTGCAAAAGAACTTAAAGAAGCTAAAACAGAAGATCTTTTCAGGAATATTGAGATTCCTTTG
The DNA here is from genome assembly GCA_964536335.1 of uncultured Eudoraea sp. Lineage (GTDB taxonomy): Bacteria > Bacteroidota > Bacteroidia > Flavobacteriales > Flavobacteriaceae > Eudoraea. Next base: position 33,988 of record CAZHWD010000251.1, read on the forward strand.
GTAAAAGTTCTGGCAGATATGGAATTAGAAGGAATAAACCTTGATAAGGAATTTCTTCATTCACTTTCAAATGATTTAGAAAATGATATAAAAAACCTGGAAGTCAAGATCTACAAAGAAGCTGGTGAAGAATTTAATATTGCATCTCCAAAGCAGTTAGGTGATATTTTGTTTAATAAGCTGAAACTTGTAGACAAACCAAAAAAAACAAAAACGGGCCAGTATTCTACAGCTGAAGATGTGCTTTCTTATCATGCCAAAGAACACCAAATAATTAAAGATGTCCTAAATTACAGAGGCCTGGCCAAATTAAAGAGCACATATATTGATGCATTACCTGAACAGGTTGAAGAGAGCACGGGCAGAGTACATACAGATTATATGCAAACTGTAGCTGCCACAGGAAGGTTAAGCAGCAATAATCCCAACCTCCAAAACATACCCATACGCACAGAACGCGGCAGGCAGGTACGTAAAGCTTTTATTCCAAGAAATTCTAATTATATACTTTTAGCAGCCGATTATTCGCAAATAGAACTACGAATAATTGCATCTCTAAGTGAAGAAACAACAATGATTGAAGCATTTAAAAATGGGGAAGACATTCACGCTTCAACCGCTTCAAAAGTTTTTAACGTCCCTCTGGATGAAGTTACCAGAGATCAGAGAAGTAATGCTAAAACTGTAAATTTTGGTATAATATACGGAGTGTCCGCATTTGGATTGAGCAATCAAACAGATCTATCACGGACAGAGGCTAAGGAATTAATTGATACTTACTACAAAACATATCCAAAACTGCGAAATTATATTAGCGATCAAATAGACTTTGCAAGGGAACATGGATATGTGCAAACGGTGCTGGGCAGGAGACGTTATTTAAAAGATATTAATGGAAGTAATGCAGTTGTCCGAGGTGCTGCCGAAAGAAACGCCGTGAATGCTCCTATACAAGGTAGCGCAGCCGACATTATAAAAATAGCAATGATCAATATCCATAAAAAGCTTAAGGAAGGAAATTTTAAAACCAAGATGCTTCTTCAGGTTCATGACGAACTGGTCTTTGACGTTTTTAAACCAGAACTGGAAGATCTCCAGGTTATGATCAAAACCGAAATGGAAAACGCATATCAACTTCTTGTACCCTTGGATGTAGAACTGGGATTCGGGGAAAATTGGCTGGAAGCTCACTGATACGAAAAACAGGAATTATTCGTTATATTTTTAAGGAATGATTGTTACCCTATTATAAGATTATTTGCCTCAAAGAACGAGGATAATAGTCTCTTCAAAATAAAACTAAGTCATGGCAAAAGTTGCCATTTGTCTCTTTTTTTTGGTTTTGAGCACTTTATTTTTAAATGCTCAGCAAAATTTTAATTCGACTAATAAAAATTATCAAACCGAGATAAAAGTGTTCCCTAACCCGGCAATCAATGTGGTTAATCTCCTTGGTCTCAAGAATAGTTCAAAAGCGGATATCCTTATATCTGATATATCCGGCAACATCATTCAGCAATATAGATGGGAGATTCGGAACCATGCCCTAAATATTCCCATTGTAACCCTCAATCCTGGCATATACATAATTTCTATTTCCTCTAAGGAACAGAATTTACAAATCAAGTTTTATAAAAAATAAAAACCCTTCGTAAGAAAACGAAGGGTTTTTATTATCAGTTAAAGTTCTTATTACCTTCTTGTAAATATCAAAACACCACCATCATTAAAATTAACAAAATCTAATTCCGTGGCATTTACTCTCATAGTATTCCCAGAAATCTCAACATTCACAATGGTCTCAACCTCATTTTCATCTATATAGGTGAGTACTCCTCCTTCATACATATAACTATCTACGCTAGTGTCTTTCTCAGTTGGACATGGAACATCTAGCCCAGTCCCACCAGGATTAACGTTTATCTCCAGGTAATTTCCTGAGTTTTCTGTAATTACACTTAGGTCTGCATTAAAAGTAATTGCCATAATATAGCAATCAATTGCAGATAAAAAGCTTAAAATATCTCTGGCGTTTTTTTCATCATCACTTGCCGTACTGTCATCAATTTCCAATGCGGTTAGTTCCCATGACCCAACAATACCATCATCCTGATTTGCATCATCTTTGTCTGATGAGCAGGAGAATAAAAGAGCTGTTGCAATAAAAAGAGTTAAAAGGTTACGTTTCATTTTTTTTGGGTTTATAAATGTTTTATCAGTTGAAAAACGTAAAAAACAGCCATATAGTATATTTAGATGGTTAGATTAGCGGGCGATACTATAGTTAATTTAACAGTCCATATATATTACATTATTCATTGTTCTCAAAATCTTGCCTAAAATATCAGATTTAAACAGACTTAATTATTTTCAAAAATTAGAGAAACAACGGTTTGCATTTAAACTTAATAGTTGTACATTTGCAGCCCGTTAATCGGGATTGAAGTGTTTAATTAATAAAAAAAAGAAGTAGTGGATACATTAAGCTACAAGACCAAATCTGCTAATAAGAGTACTGTTGAGAAGCAGTGGTTATTAGTTGATGCTGAGGGCCAAACATTGGGACGTCTTGCTTCTAAAGTGGCAAAAATTTTAAGAGGTAAATACAAAACAAATTTTACGCCACATGTTGATTGCGGGGACAATGTTGTTATTGTGAACGCAGAAAAAATTCAACTTAGCGGCAATAAATGGGAAGACAAGACCTACTTTAGGTATACTGGATATCCCGGAGGTCAAAGATCAACCACTGCTCGGGAACTCTTAGAGAAAAACCCTGCTAGTATAGTTGAAAAGGCGGTAAAAGGTATGCTTCCTAAAAACAAATTGGGGGCTGAACTTTTTAGAAACTTAAGAGTTTATGCCGGAACGGATCATGATCAGGAAGCACAAAAACCGAAGGCTATTAACTTAAATGACCTTAATTAGATGGACATAATTCATAAAATAGGTAGAAGAAAAACGGCCGTTGCACGGGTTTATATTTCAGAAGGAAAAGGCAACATTACCGTTAATAAAAGGACATTAGAAGATTATTTCTCTACAGCTACTTTACAGTATAAAGTAAAACAACCTTTTGCTTTAACTAATACCGTGGACAATTATGATGTAAAAGTTAATGTTTACGGAGGAGGAATTACAGGACAGGCAGAAGCAGTACGCTTGGCTTTGTCAAGGGCTCTATGTGAGATTGAGGCCGAAAACAGGGAATTATTAAAACCAGAAGGGTTACTTACAAGAGACCCTAGAATGGTTGAACGTAAAAAGTTTGGTCAGAAAAAAGCAAGGAAGAAATTCCAATTCTCGAAACGATAAAAAATATATAGTCCTGGAATGAATTCAGGATTTTTAACCCAAGTTCATTGAAAGTCTCTCGTTATAGGGACAATTAAAAATCTAAACCTTTTAGTTACCTGTATTTAAGGTATCTATAAAAGTAGGTAAAGATTAAATTTAGTTTAGCATCTAAATGTTGGAGGCTTTCCGCTAAGAAGGAATACCACTTCAACATTGCTAATTCAAAAGAACGTAAACTAAGTATTAAAAATGGCTAAAAAAGCTGAAGTTAAAGAATTATTAGAAGCAGGTGTGCACTTCGGACACCTTACACGAAAATGGAATCCAAATATGGCTCCTTACATCTACATGGAGCGGAATGGAATTCACGTAATCAATTTATATAAAACGGTTGCTAAATTGGAAGAGGCTAATGAAGCCTTGTCCAAAATTGCGGCCTCTGGCAGGAAGATCTTATTTGTAGCCACAAAGAAGCAGGCCAAAGATATTGTTGCTGAGAAAGTATCCAATGTGAATATGCCATACATCACAGAAAGATGGCCTGGCGGTATGTTGACCAACTTTGTCACTATTAGAAAGGCAGTGAAAAAAATGGCCTCCATAGATAGGATGAAGAAAGATGGAACGTTTAATACCCTTTCTAAAAAAGAACGTTTACAGGTAGATCGTCTTCGTGCTAAATTAGAAAAGAACCTAGGTTCTATTTCTGACATGACACGTTTACCCGGGGCCTTGTTTATTGTAGATACTATGCGCGAGCATATTGCCGTAAAAGAAGCACAAAAATTGAATATCCCCATATTTGCTATGGTGGATACCAACTCAGATCCAAGACCCATTAATTATGTAATTCCTTCTAACGATGACGCCTCTAAATCTATCCATGTTATATTAACGGAGGTTACTAATGCAATTGCAGCCGGGTTGGAAGAGCGCAAATCTGAAAAACAAGCTGAAAAAGAAGGAGGTTCCGAAGCAACTACTCCCAAAACCGAAACAGCAGTTATAGAAAAAGTAGAGGAAGAAACTGCTGCGGTTGTCAAAGCACCTAAAGAAGAAAAAGCTGAGGCTGTTAAAGAAAAAGATGCTCCTAAGCAAACAAAAGAAGATGCTTTGCCAATAACCGAGAAAAAGGAAAAAGCGGCAGTCAAAAAAGCGGTGAAAGTAGATTCTGACAATCTTACCAAGATTGAAGGTATTGGCCCAAAAGCAGCCGAAGCACTTACCAAGGCAGATATTGATTCATATGCGAAATTAGCTAAAACCAAAGCCGAAAAAATTAAGGAAATCCTGACTGAAGCGAGTTCTAGAATGGCACATTTAGATCCGGGCTCTTGGCCAACACAAGCAAAAATGGCTGCAGATGGAAACTGGGATGAATTGAAGGATTGGCAAGATAAGGCTAAGGGTGGAGTAGAATAATCATAAATTAATTTAATAATTGACAACTGAACACGCGCGTTCGTGTTCTTTAAAAAAAAAATAAAATGGTAAAAATTACCGCTGCAGAAGTTAACAATTTAAGAAAGACCACAGGTGCAGGAATGATGGACTGCAAAAATGCATTGGTTGAGGCCGAAGGAGATTTTGAGAAAGCTATTGAAATCCTTCGTAAAAAAGGACAGAAAGTGGCTGCTAAGAGAGCAGACAGAGATTCCTCTGAAGGAGCCACTATAGCTCAGGTTAATTCTAACAAAACTAGTGGAGTTATTATTTCCCTGAATTGTGAAACTGATTTTGTTGCCAAGAATGATAGTTTTGTTGCACTGGCTAACGAACTGGCACAACTTGCACTTGATTTTGATAGTAAAGATGAATTTCTTAATGCGAATTACAATGGCATTTCAGTACAAGAAAAACTTACTGAACAGACTGGTGTAATTGGTGAAAAAATTGAAATTGGTGGCTTTAAAAAATTAAATGCTCCTTTCGTGGGATCATATATTCACGCGGGCAACAAGATTGCAACATTGGTTGGACTTTCGAATGTAGTTGAAGGTGCAGGTGTAGCTGCTAAAGATGTAGCCATGCAGGCCGCGGCAATGAATCCTGTTGCGCTTGATGAATCTGAAGTAGATCAATCCGTGATTGACAAAGAGATAGAAATAGCCAAAGATCAGTTACGTCAGGAAGGTAAACCCGAGGCCATGTTGGATAATATCGCCAAGGGAAAATTGAAACGTTTCTTTAAAGATAATACTTTGGTTAACCAGGATTTTATTAAGGATAGTAAACAAAGTGTTTCTCAATACATTAAATCTGTAGATCCTGAGTTGGAAATTACAGGTTTTGAAAGAGTGGCTTTAGGATAAAACATCCATTTAGTGTTTAATAAAAAACCACTTTTCTTTTAGAAAAGTGGTTTTTTTGTTGATCCATTTAGCGCAATCCTGTTCTTCTGGTCAAAAAGTTCAATTACTTAAATCTTAACTATCCCGGAGAGGTCCTTATCCTTTGAGCCAGGCTTTCCTAAGTTTAGATTGAGATGTATTTTCCAAATTATCTATGGGTACAATAGTGGTTACTTTTAGCATTGGTGTCCCAACTTTTCCTTGCAGTATTAATTCTTCCTCGCCTCGTTGAACGACCATAGTAATTTCCCTATCGGATGTCCATCCAAAACTTTGTCCAATAATAGGCCTAATGGACTCTAATGAAATAGGCATGCCATCAATACTCCTTATCGTATCACCTCCCTGTGCACCAAGGTCTGTAAAGAAGGTATTTAATTCAATACCATTTCTAATAAATATCGCATCATTATTGTTTTGGTCAATATCAATAAAGGGTATTTCTCCGTTTAAAAAATAACCGCTTCGCTCCTGAATGTCTGCTGTTTCTAATCCGACCGACGCCAATATCTCATCATAATCCAAGGGTGTATTTCCTACAACATAAATATCAAAAAATGATTCGATTTCTGGATAGGTCATTGCTACAATTTCGTCAATAATATCCTTGTCCTCAAATGGTGTGTCATTGTCATATTTTTTTGAAAGTTCCTTCATTAACCATAATACTCCTTTTTCTCCATTACTCAAGTCCCTAAGCCTAATATCCAAACTCATATTCAATAAGGCTCCTTTTTCATATACATTGGCATAATTCTTTTTATATGGATCTTCCAAAACATTTCTGCTCATTGTTGTAAATGACATTACATCGTCATATGACTTGGAGTTATTTATTTTATCTACAATTCGTTTATAAAAATCGGCCTCATCAATTAGACCCTGTTGTATTTGAAATAGGTTGGCGAAATATTCGGTAGTCCCTTCATACATCCATAGGTGTTCAGACATTTTAGGGTCGTTAAAATCAAAAAATTGAATTTCCTTTGAATGCACATTTAAGGGTGTAACAATATGAAAAAATTCATGTGAAACAACATCTGTCATTGCTTTTTCAAGAGCTTCTATAGGCATTTGCTCAGGAAGTACCACAACAGTAGAAGTATGATGTTCCAAGGCTCCGAATCCGGAAGCATCCCATTGGTCTAGTGTAGACAGATATAGCAATATATTATATTCCTTAGTCCCATCAATCTCGCCTAGAAATGCTTTTTGAGCTCTCATCATACGTTCCATACTCTCTTGTAGATCTTTGGCGGAATAAACGTCATTAGGAGAGTAAACACTCAAATTGACGTTAATATCATTGATGGCAAAAGAAGCTATGTTTGCTTTTGCATATAGAATTGGGTTATCTACCACTTCAAAATATCTGGAAGCAATAAAGGTATCTGTCATATTATTAGTATCATCATCCTTTCTAATTAATGATGTTGTGGGCACAAGGTTTGAAGGAGAAGAAACAGTTAACTTATAAGGTACTTCATTTAATCCCTCAAAATAACCTACAAAACCATGAAGATTCAATACAAAATTCTTGCCTTTTAAAATATTAGTCCCAGCAGGAGAAAATACCGGATCGCTTAATTCACTTTCAGTATCATAAGTATCTGTTACATAATAAGTGATCTTATCTAATTTTGTTGCATTGGAGATATTCCATTCATTGGTTCCGATTGAAGTAACCAAAAGTTCATTACCCTGATAATCGATAGCCTTTAGATCCTGTATATACTTGCCATAGTCATCCTCACTATAAGTCCCTGGAACTGTTTTTGGAATAAAAAAGGAAATGTTTTGTTTACTAAATGACCCAGGGTTGATAGTTACACTTACTCTGTCATTATTTACATTCACTAAATCTATTGTAGTTTCAATAACTGCTTTATCTGCTGATAATACAGATTTTGAAGCGCCACAGCTATATAATAATGTAAGGAAAACGGATAGGGTAATTAATTTTTTCATTTGTACCTGAGATAGTATAATTAAAAAACAAGATTATTAAAATAAATCAAGATCATGCTGGTCATTAGGAAATAATTAAGATGTACATTAAACCTATTAACGAAGAGTTCCCATAAATATTTTTGATTATTTTTGTTTGCAAATCAGTTCAAGACAATATGTTATACAAACGAATACTTCTAAAACTCAGTGGTGAAGCACTAATGGGCAACAAGCAATACGGGATAGATGCGGTGAGACTGGCGGCCTATGCAGAAGAGATTAAGGAAATAGTAGCCCTGGGCGTTGAAGTAGCAATTGTCATTGGAGGAGGGAATATCTTTAGAGGTCTGGCCGGGGCAAGTAATGGCATGGACAGGGTTCAAGCGGATCATATGGGAATGCTGGCAACAGTCATAAACGGTCTTGCATTGCAGAGTGCCTTGGAACACAATGGTGTACAAACAAGATTACAATCTGCTATAAAGATCAATGAAGTTGCGGAACCTTTTATCAGAAGAAGAGCAATGCGCCATTTAGAAAAAGGAAGGGTAGTTATTTTTGGAGGTGGTACCGGAAACCCATATTTTACTACGGATTCTGCTGCAGTTTTAAGAGCTATTGAAGTTGAAGCTAACGTTATCTTAAAAGGCACCAGAGTTGATGGTATTTATACCAGTGATCCTGAAAAAGATAAAACTGCTACCAAATTTGATACTATTAGCTTTAATGATGTACTTAACAAAGGTTTAAAAGTAATGGATACCACTGCTTTTACATTAAGCCAGGAAAACAATCTTCCAATTGTTGTTTTTGATATGAACAAAAAAGGCAATCTCCTGAAAATAGTATCAGGGGAAAATATTGGAACGGTAGTAGATCTTTAGTTTGGTATAATTTGTGTAAATAAGTTATAAATATTTATTATGGACGAAGATGTTAAATTTATTTTGGAGGCCACTAAAGAAAGTATGGACGGGGCCATATTACATTTGGAAAAGGCATTAGTTAAAATTAGAGCAGGGAAAGCTAACCCCTCGATGTTATCGACGGTAATGGTGGACTATTATGGCTCGCAGACTCCCTTATCACAGATGTCAAATATAAATACTCCGGATGCTCGAACGTTATCTGTTCAACCTTGGGAGAAAACTATGCTGTCTGAAATAGAAACAGCCATTATGAATGCCAACCTAGGTTTTAATCCTATGAATAATGGAGAGATGGTAATTATTAATGTTCCTCCCCTAACCGAAGAAAGAAGAATACAACTAGTAAAACAAGCGAAATCGGAAATGGAAGATGCTAAAATAAGTGTTCGCAGCGCAAGACAGGAAGCTAATAAAGAAATAAAAACCCTGGGAATATCTGAAGATCTTGAAAAAAACGCGGAAATTGATATTCAGGAGATGACCAATACTTACACTGAAAAGATAGACAGCATACTTCATGTAAAGGAAGCGGAGATCATGAAAGTTTAATTTTTGATTATATCAAAAGCATCAACCAAGATTATAGTACATTAACCTTAAGCCTTTAGCTAAGATCTTTTAAGAAAATTTAAATCTATCCTCCAAAATAAATTGCAATAATCGCAGCAATAACGATAATAGCACAAATGACTATTAATACCCGATATAGTATAATTGCAATTCTACTATAATTTTTCTCATCGGACATGGCATCAATTCTTTATATCTATTTTATTTTATAGAGGTTCATTCAATAGAAATTTGGCTTCACCTCAATTTACGTAAAATTTTAAGGACCCAGCACTTTGTGATACATATGATGGCAGTCACTATTTTACAGAGCGTTTCTAGGTACAGTCCTCCTTGTTTTCTACCTTTGCCGCGATTAAAAAATACAATAGCAAATAAAGATTGTCCTAATTGAATTGGTCATCAGACCTAAGTGTTCATAAGAAACACATTCAATTTTTAAAATATAGTATGGTTGCGAAGATTACAAGAGGATTTTGGGCAAAGGTTGCAAGAATTATTCTTAGAAACAGAATTCTTATCCTTTTAGCAATTGCTGGCGTCACTGTTTTTCTAGGTTTTCAATGGAAGAACATGCAATTTTCTACTTCTGAAGCCAATCTACTCCCCGATGAGCACCCACTAAATCTTGCCTATGAAGATTTTCTTGAAAAATTTGGTGAAGAAGGAAATACTATAGCTTTTGCAATTAGGGACAGTTTACTTTACGAAGTTGAAAATTTTAACAGATGGAACAGATTAAGTAAACAATTGGCTGCTTTTCCCGAGGTAGACTATGTTATATCTGTTGATAATCTTAAGGAACTTATAAGGGACAAGGAAGAACAGCAATTTATTCTTCGCCCATTAATTGAGCAGACTCCAATCAATAATATTGAGGTGGACAGTCTAACTCAATATATGTTCGATAATTTACCGTTTTATGAGAACCTGTTATACAATAAAGAAACAGGAACCATTAGAACACTTGTCTATATGGACAAGGACATTGTAAACACTTCTGTTCGTAAAGATTTTATTCTAAAAGACCTTCATAGACTAATAATCAATTTTGAAAAGGAAACCAAAATGGATGTTCGGGTATCAGGAATGCCATATATACGAACAATGAACACTCAACATATTATTGATGAAATTGGAATATTCATTGCAGCGGCTCTTATTGTTACCTCATTAATTTTCTTTTTCTTTTTCCGCAGTATACGCGCAACCCTAATTTCAATGTGTGTAGTGTTAATTGGAGTTATGTGGGCCTTTGGAATCTTAGGACTCTTGAAATATGAAATTACAGTTCTAACAGCGTTGATTCCACCTCTCATCATAGTAATTGGGATCCCTAATTGTATTTTTCTAATCAATAAATATCAACAGGAAGTTAAAAAACATGGGAACCAGGCGCTATCCCTAAAAAGGGTAATATCAAAAATTGGTAATGCAACGCTGATGACCAACGTTACCACAGCATGTGGTTTTGCAACCTTTATTATAACAGACAGTAAACTTTTGACCGAGTTTGGTATTGTGGCTTCCATAAATATACTTTGCATCTTTATGCTTTCCATACTTATTATACCAATCGTGTATAGTTTTATGTACCCTCCAAAAACAAAACATCTGAAACACCTCAATAAAAAATGGATAGATGCTTTTGTAAACTGGATGGAGCATATAGTACGGGAAAAAAGGATAACTATTTATTCTATCTCATTGATAGCATTGATAATTAGTATTATTGGGATTTATCAAATAAAAATTTCAGGGAATCTTGTTGAAGATATGCCTAAAAGTACAGGTTTTTATAAAGACATCCGTTTTTTTGATGAGGAGTTTAACGGAATCATGCCTATTGAAATTGTCATAGATACCGAAAGAAAAAAAGGAGTGCTAAAACCCATTACGTTGAAAAAAATGAATGAGTTGGAGGAAATGATTGAAGAGACTCCAGAATTATCGAAACCTATATCCGTGGTTAATTTGGTAAAGTATTCCAAGCAGGCTTTTTATAGTGGAATTCCTAAATACTATCAATTACCCACATCTCAGGAATACAATTTTATTATGGATGTAGCCAGAAAATCTCAGGGCAATGAAGGCTTAATTGAGAATTTTGTTGACAGCACAGGGCAGGTTGCCAGGATTACTACATTCATCAAAGATGTACCGACGGACAGAATGGAAGAAATTGAAAAATCGATTCTAGATGAAATTAAGAAGATTTTTCCGGCCGATCGTTTTAATGTATTTGTAACCGGAAAGGCATTACTTTTTTTAAAAGGAACTAAATATTTAGTAAAGAATTTAGTACTTTCTTTATCTCTTGCTATTCTTTTAATAGCTCTATTTATGGCTTATTTATTTCGTTCGTTCAGAATGATCATTATTTCTTTAATTCCCAATCTTTTACCTTTGGCTATTACTGCGGGTGTCATGGGTTTTGTAGGTGTCCCCATAAAACCTTCAACGATATTAGTTTTTAGTATCGCATTTGGGATTTCAGTAGATGACACCATTCACTTTCTTGCGAAATACAGGCAAGAACTGTCAGCTAACCATTGGCGAATTCAAAAATCGGTTTATGCCGCCTTACGAGAGACAGGTGTTAGTATGTTTTATACTTCCATTGTCCTTTTCTTTGGCTTTTCGGTGTTTACAATTTCGAGTTTTGGGGGAACGGTTGCCTTGGGCGCATTAGTATCCGCTACATTGCTCTTTGCCATGTTGGCCAATTTAATTTTGCTTCCTTCACTTCTTCTTTCATTAGAACGGAGTATCGCAAACAAAAAAGTTCTCAAAAAACCTCAAATAGATATTCTTCCCAGAGAGGAGTTACCCAGAAGGAGATCGGAAGATTGAGTCGATGATTTGCGACAAGTATTTTATAAGCGGTTTAGAACCAAATATTTTTACCAAAAAGTTATCTTTGCCATTCAAATTTAGAATTGATCTCATATGAAATCATACAGCATTAATGAGCTAATTCAGTCTCCACCTTTAAAACAGGAGGTAGAAGTAAATGGATGGGTCAAAACATTTAGAAGCAATCGGTTTATCGCTTTAAATGATGGCTCAACCATTAAAAATATCCAATGTGTTGTTGATTTTGAACAATTCAATGAAGACCTGCTAAAGAAAATTGCAACAGGTGCTGCTTTAAAAATAAAGGGTGTCTTGGTAGAAAGCCTGGGAAAAGGCCAAAACGTTGAGATACAGGCACGGGAAATTTTTGTTCATGGGGTGGCTGATCCGGATAGCTATCCTATTCAGCCCAAAAAACATTCAATGGAGTTTTTAAGGGAGCAGGCCCATTTAAGGATACGCACGAATACCTTTGCAGCCGTCATGCGTGTCAGATCTGCCCTCTCATTTGCGATCCATGCGTATTTTCAAAAAAACGGATTTTATTATTTTCATGCCCCAATAATTACAGGTTCAGATGCAGAAGGGGCAGGTGAAATGTTCAGAGTTAGCACATTAGATCCTAAAACCCCGCCATTGACAGATAATGGTGACGTAAATTATAAAGAAGATTTTTTTGGCAAGGAAACTAATCTAACAGTCTCAGGGCAGCTTGAAGCGGAAGCCTATGCCATGGGATTGGGTAAAGTCTATACTTTTGGCCCTACTTTTAGGGCAGAAAATTCCAATACATCAAGACACCTTGCCGAATTTTGGATGATTGAACCTGAAATGGCATTTTATGATCTTGAGGATAATATGGATCTGGCAGAAGATTTTATCAAAAATATCATTTCTTATTTGTTAGAAAATTGTGAAGAGGATTTGGCATTCCTGGAAAAACGGCTGCTCGATGAAGATAAAACAAAGCCTATGGCGGAGCGAAGTGAAATGGCACTAGTAGAGAGGCTGAAATTTGTAGTGGATAATAATTTTATAAGAATCACTTATACTGAGGCAATTGAAATTTTAAGGAATAGCAAGCCAAACAAAAAGAAAAAATTTCAATATCAAATTGACGAATGGGGTGCAGATTTGCAAAGTGAACACGAGCGCTATTTAGTAGAAAAACACTTTAAATGCCCAGTTATTTTATTTGATTATCCTGCCAAAATAAAGGCGTTTTATATGCGTTTGAATGAAGACGGGAAAACAGTAAGAGCCATGGATATACTTTTCCCAGGAATAGGTGAAATTGTAGGAGGGTCTCAGCGTGAAGAACGACTTGATGTCTTAAAAGAAAAAATAGCCACTTTAGGGATCGATGAAAAAGAACTTTGGTGGTATCTTGATCTAAGGAAATTTGGAACTGCGATTCACAGTGGGTTTGGACTTGGTTTTGAACGAATGGTACAATTTGCTACCGGAATGGGCAATATAAGAGATGTGATCCCTTTCCCAAGAACACCCCAAAACGCCGAGTTTTAAAGTCTAAGTCGCTACATGATATTAATTCTTTAACTTTATAGATAGGAAAAGAATACAAGCTTATGCTAAAACAACACTTACAGTTTAAATTATCGCAAAAGCTCTCTCCTCAACAAATTCAGTTGATGAAGTTAATTCAGCTTCCTACACAGGCATTTGAACAGCGAATAAACCAGGAACTTGAGGAAAACCCAGCATTGGAAAGTGGCAAAGAAGAAAAAAGTTCATTAGATGATGATTTTAGTGATGACTATGATGGGGAATCAGATAGTGAAAACATAGAAGCAGAAGATATTAATATTGATGACTATTTAAGCGACGATGAAGTACCTGATTATCGGACAAGGGCAAATAATTACAGCCCGGATGATGATGAAAAGAGCATTCCTTATGCGGCCGGTATCTCGTTCAATCAATATCTAATTAATCAATTAAATACGGTATATCTTAATGACCAAGAATGGGCCATTGCTGAATTTTTAGTTGGCAGTGTTGATGAAAGTGGTTATATCCGAAGACCTTTGGCTGATATTGCAGACGATTTGGCTTTTACTCAAAACATCTATTGTGAAGTGAAGGATATTGAAAGGGTATTAAAAATTGTCCAGGAATTGGATCCCCCAGGTGTTGCTGCAAGAACTCTGGATGAGTGTCTCATTCTTCAGCTTAAACGTAAAGAGAGAACATCAAATATTGAATTAGCTATTAGCATTCTGGATAAATCCTTTGAGCAATTTACCAAAAAGCACTACAACAAACTTCTTCAGAAATACGATATAAATGAGGATGAGCTTAAAGAAGCGGTATCTGAAATTGAAAAATTAAATCCTAAGCCAGGTGGGTCTTATGCTGGCGGTAATAAGGTTATTGAACATATTGTTCCGGATTTTTCTATTAAGATTACGGATGGAGAACTGGAATTGACCTTAAATGGAAGAAATGCTCCTGAACTTCATATTTCGAATGAGTATAGTAATATGTTAGCCGGTTATAAAAGTGCAAAAGACAAGACCAAGTCACAAAAAGATGCTGTAATGTTCATCAAACAGAAGTTGGATTCTGCAAAGTGGTTTATAGATGCCATAAAACAGCGGCAACAAACATTATATATAACTATGAATGCAATAATGCAATATCAAAAAGAATACTTTCTGAGCGGTGATGAACGCAAATTGCGACCAATGATCTTAAAAGATATTGCAGACACCATTCATATGGATGTATCCACAGTATCACGAGTTGCTAATAGTAAATATGTTGACACTCCTTATGGCACAAAATTAATTAAAGAATATTTCTCCGAATCAATGAAGAATGAAGAAGGGGAAGATGTTTCTACTAGAGAAATCAAGAGTATATTGGAATCTGTCATAAGCGATGAAGAAAAGAAAAAACCACTCACTGATGATAAATTGGCTGCCATGCTAAAAGATAAGGGATATCCTATAGCAAGACGAACTGTAGCCAAATATAGAGAACAATTGGGTATACCAGTCGCGCGTCTTAGAAAGCAGATTTAATGAAACTGTTTTTCAAGATAATTTCTCATATATTCCATCCTATTTTTGTGCCAATAGCCGGCACCATTACTTATTTTGTAATAACCCCGAAATATAGCCCACTTGAACTTCAAAGTGGCAACGTACTGCCTATTTTCATACTCACTGTCATCATTCCTATCATTAGCTTTCTTATATTGAAAAACCTGGGAATTGTAAGTTCTATTTTTATGCCGAGCACCAATGAACGCAAATATCCTTTGATTATCCAAATTGCCCTACTACTAATGATAATATTAAAGGTAATCCCAAATAATTACATCCTTGAAGTGAATTTTTTCTTTATTGGATTACTCAGCGCTACAATGGCTTGCCTTTTTTTGGTTTTTTTAAGATTCAAAACCAGTTTACATATGGTTGGTATGGGCAGCTATCTTATGTTTTTAATAGCCCTTAGTATTCATTTTGAAGTTAATATAATTATTGCCATAAGCATTTTTACTCTGTTGACGGGTATCCTAGCCACCGCCAGGCTCTATCTTAATAGGCATAGCAGAGCAGAAGTCATTATAGGTTTTCTTATTGGATTTGGGTCTCAATTATTGACCATCAAATTCTGGCTATAGTTTTATAAAATATAAAAGATAAATCCAATTCTTAATGGTTGGAATTCAATTGAATCTCCATCAATAGTGGTTACACCATCGTTGAAAAGATTACTTAATGCGTAATAAGCATGCACATTAAAGGTGCTATAGCCAAAATTAAGCATAACACCATATCTGAAATTACGTGTATCCGTATTATTAAAGGAAATCTTTTCCGTGTCAGATACAAATTTGGATCTACTACCTACGATATAACCTAATTTCATTCCCGCATAGACTCTCCAAAAATTATAATCACTGGGTGTGGATGTGCGCCATCTGAATTCTATAGGCATTTCTATCACATGTGTATCTAATTTATTCCGCTTATAGGACACATCGGAATCAAGTATTGTATATTCAAGACCATTCTCTGTTTCATTGACAAACAAGTTCGTATAATAGTTATTATATGCATATCCAAGACCTATACCTATTCCTAAATTCCTTCGGTTGTTTAAAGGAATATCCTTTATAAATCCGCCTTGTAATCCATAAGAAAAATTACCCTGAGTGACTCCATTAGGTTTATTCAGTATAAAATTATACGTGATACCAAGATAAAATTGATCTTCCAGGTATTTAAGATCGTCGACCTCGGCATTCTCCTGTGCGCAAAGATTTATTGTGAAACCCAAAATTAAAAATAGTATATAGCGTTTCATAGAGCATTAAAGGTAAATAATAAACGAAACTAAGAGTACAAAAAAAGCGCTTCAAAAAATATTTTGAAGCGCTTTTTACAATTATATAAGTATGAAAGTTAATTCTTTACTGCAAATTCCTAAAAGCATCACCCTCATAGGTGGTATAATTAACCTTTAGAGCGTTTACTTTTCGTAACTCTTGTTTTATATCTGATATAAGACCCATGTTGGCACCTTTATCCACTTTAAGAGCAGTAGTTAGAACATTCTGAAGTTCCTGCGATTTTTTAGCTCTTTCCTGCAAGATAAAATCTCCAACTTCTGAAACGTTTGCAAATTTATCGTTTAGTTGTATTTTTGGTTCAGTACCAAATACTTTCTGATATTCTCGAGTGGGTTTCCCTACATAGATGTACAATACTCTATCCTTTTTTTCCAACTTCTTAACCTCACTCGCATTAGGTAAGGTATTTTGAACCATTAACGAGCTGTCTTTCATTACGGTTACCGTCATAAAAAAGAACAATAGCATAAAAACAATATCTGGCAAGGAAGCCGTAGATACCGCGGGTAGATCCCCATCTTTTTTCTTATTAAATTTTGCCATAATTATAACTTAACTCCCGATTAATTACTAGTTGATGTTTCCGCCTCGGATAATTTTTGAGGAAAGATTTCCTGTACTTTTTGAACTTTATCCTTTAAATCGTCCCTAATTCTCGAAGGTGTTTCAGGGTTAAGAAACTCAGACTCCATTTCCGTAAAATTTCTTCCATAAAGACGCTGTGCTTCTCTATTTCGAAGATCATTATAAGCACCTACCAATTCATTTTGTACCGTTATATAGGTACCATACTTGGTTTCACGATCATTTTTCAGAGATATTATTGCTTTTGACGGATTATCTGAAGAACTGGCATCTTTTTTACCCTTACAGAAATTGCAACTACCATCACCTCCATTATCCAGAAATGCTATAGCTTTTGCTCTAAGCTGTTTAAGATCTATTAACTCTTCTTCAACCAGCAACTGACCATTTTTATTTATATTTACCGTAAAAATATTCTTTTGCTTAATGACAACGTCCGTGTCTGGCGGCTCCATTGGCGGAAGCATCCTGTCTAACCCCGCATCCGTTTCAATAGTAGTAGTTACTAAGAAAAAAATGAGCAATAAGAACGCTATATCTGCCATAGATCCTGCATTAACTTCTGGTGGTCCTCCTCTTCTAGGCATAGTTTAAATGTTTTTATTTGTTTGACATATTCTTAAAGGCACCCATGGCCATAGCTATAATTGCTATTAGCACAAGTAGAAAAAACATATTGAGACCAGTCCCAATTCTTCTTATCGTAGTTTCCGAAGTATCAATACCCCTTCCGGCCATTTCTTCAATACTTACATCCGTGCCACTTGCAAGAACATAAGATATGATCACAACCACTATAAATCCACCAATAACCATCAGGGTTTTTTTCAGACTTTTAGGATTTGCAAATAAATTCTTAAGTGTGAAAACAAGACTTACGGCTACTGCAAATCCCAATAGAATATAGGTAATTACGAACATAAAGTTCATAGCCCCACTTCCTACCGCTTCTGAAGCAGGAACATCTCTTCCTGGCAGTTGATACCACAGAATCGCCGATAACACTCCTAAAACAACCAATACTATTTTAACAATTTTACTCATAATATTTATTATTTAGTGTGCGATTTATTTTTTGTGGTCTACCAACATATCGATCAAAGAGATCGAAGAATCTTCCATGTCATTAACAATACTATCTATTTTAGCAATAATATAATTATAGAAAATTTGAAGAATAATAGCCGTAATCAGACCAAAAACCGTGGTTAATAATGCAACTTGAATATCCCCTGCAATTAATGATGCACTAAGGTTACCCACAGCGCTAATTTTCTGAAAGGCCTGGATCATACCAATAACCGTTCCCATGAATCCTAACATAGGTGCAATAGCTATAAATAAAGATAACCAGGAAACATTTTTCTCTAATTGTCCCATTTGAACACCACCATAAGCGACAACCGCCTTTTCAGCTGATTCAATGCTCTCACCTGCTCTGTCCAAGCCCTGGTAATAGATAGAAGCAACAGGACCTTTTGTATTTCTGCACACCTCTTTGGCAGCTTCGATACCTCCTGATGCAAGTGCATCTTCTACTTGTTGTTTCAATTTTGAAGTATTAGTGCTTGCCATATTCAAATAAATGATTCTTTCAATGGCAACAGCCAAACCTAAAATCAAACATAATAGAACAATTCCCATAAAACCAGCTCCACCTTGAATAAACTGCTCTTTTAAAACCTGGGTAAAACCTTTGGTCGATTCATCGGCTGCTTCATCCTGAAGCATAATTGTAGCCGTGGCTACGGTTGCAGATAAATTAGAAACTATTGCGTTCGCTTTCGCGCTTACTGTATTTGTGCTTAGAACAAATAACCCGGC
>CAZHWD010000252.1:0-15402 GCA_964536335.1 uncultured Eudoraea sp.
GAATCAAAGGTTTTACTGCCATAGACTTCAGGTTCTCTTTTTCCCAGAAGGTTAAGGTTTGGGCCGTTTATAATAATAATTTTCATAAGGCTAAAAGTAATAAAATGTATAGTGCAAAAAAAGCACATGAAATACCCTTCGTTTTTAATGTTGTTCTAGCCAGTTATTCCGGTGATTTATTGATATATTAAAACTGGTTATACCCGTTTCTTTAGCCAGCTGTAATTCTTAATCAGCGGGATAAAAAACTCTAAACATAAAATTAAAAGAAACAAGCAATATCTTTATACGGTGAATTGGAATCAGGCCATAACAGATTTTGAATACTATTTAAAGATAGAGAGAGGTTTAGCGGCTAATTCCATTAGCAATTATATAAGGGATGTTGAAAAATTAAAATTATTCCTTAAAACTAATGGAATAGATAAATCTCCTATATCCCTGGATCGTGAAACCTTGCAACTCTTTATTTATGAAGTGGCCAAAGAGGTAGGTCCAAGATCTCAGGCCCGCATAATTTCCGGGCTCAAAAGCTTTTTTAATTATTTGGTTTTTGAGGATTACCGAAGGGATACTCCTTTAGATTTAATAGAATCTCCCAAAATAGGCCGAAAACTGCCAGATACACTTTCTACAGAGGAAATAAACAGTCTTATTAAAGCTATTGATTTATCTAAACCCGAAGGTGAGCGTAACAGAGCCATGTTGGAAACACTCTATGGATGCGGGCTAAGGGTCTCAGAATTAATCGGACTCAGGATATCCGATCTGTTTTTTGAAGAAGATTTTATTAAAGTGACCGGCAAGGGAGATAAACAGCGTTTTGTTCCAATAAGTGATGTAAATAAAAAATATATCAACATCTACCACAAACAGGTTCGCAGTCATCAAAAAATTCAGAAGGGATTTGAAGATATTCTATTTCTCAATCGAAGAGGAAAGCAACTTACCCGTGCTATGCTTTTTACTATCATCAAACAATTAGCTATCAAAATTGGTCTTTCAAAAAGTATTAGCCCGCATACCTTCAGACATTCATTTGCTACACATTTATTGGAAAATGGAGCCGACTTGCGCGCTATCCAGCAAATGTTGGGCCACGAAAGTATTACCACTACGGAAGTATATATGCATTTAGACAGAACACATCTGGCTGAAGTGGTTAATAAATTTCATCCAAGACAAAACTAATTACTATCTTCTCATTTCCTTTACAATCAATGGTTTTAAATCTTTAGATGAAGTATTTCATTTGTTCCGGAAAAAATATGTTTACATTTTATGACAAAGCATGTAACAATCCGGAAGTAAAACCTACTAATAGTTAATTTACTACCAACCCGAAGCGTGAACAAAGAACTGGAACACAAATTTGTTACAGAACTTGAGAACAATCAGAATATTGTTCACAAGGTATGTAGTTTATACACAACAAACAGGGATGCTCATAACGATCTTTTTCAGGAAATAACCATACAGCTATGGAAAGCATACCCGAAATTCAGAGGAGATTCTAAATTCAGTACATGGATGTACAGAGTAGCTTTAAATACAGCTATTACACTGTACAGGAAATCCAAAAAAAGTATAAAAACACAGGATTTTGATTCTGTTATTTTTAGAATTAAAACAGACGAATATGATGCCACTGAGGAACAACAACTACAGTTAATGTACAAAGCAGTACGACAACTGGGAGATATTGATAAAGCATTGGTTTTTCTTTACCTGGAAGACAAAGATTACCGTGAAATTTCTGAGACATTGGGAATTAGTGAGGTGAATGCCAGAGTAAAAATGAATCGCGTAAAAAATAAACTTAAAACCATACTTAATCCCTAAGATTATGATGGATGAATTAGAATTACTAAAGAAGGATTGGCAAAAGAAGGAGGAACACCATCCTAAATTGTCATATGACGAAATCTACAGGATGATTAAAAAGAAGTCGTCATCTACTGTAAAATGGATTTTTTACATAAGTATAATCGAATTTGTCTTTTGGGCAGTGCTCAATTTAATTTCCTATAGTAAGGAATCACTGGAGCTCGAAAAGACATGGCATATCTATGAAATCACATCCACCCTGACAGTGATAAATTATATAGTACTAATTTATTTTATTTATAAATTTTATACCAATTACAAACTCATATCCTTAACGGAATCTTCAAAAAAATTAATGAAAACCATCCTGAATGTTAAAAGAACGGTCACACAATATGTATGGTTTAACATAGGAATATTTGTAGCTTACTTAATTGTAAGTCTTTATGGCAATCTTAACTATGGTTTGAATAGTGCAAAAATTGCAGAAGCCGCTTCTCAGGCAGGAAATGAAACGCTTTTTTGGTTAATGCTTACTGGAGTGGTCCTTGTAGCTATTACAATTGTTCTTATGTTGATCTGGTTTTTTTATAAATTGCTTTATGGAATACTTCTCAGCAGACTTCGAAAAAACTATTCCGAATTAAAGAAGCTGGAAGTTTAACTTCTCCATCTGCGTTCTTTATTCTTTTCTTCATATGCCAGTAACTCCTTTTCAGGTATTACCTTGAGAAATGACGGATGTTGTTCAATTGCATATTCCAATTTTTCAATGATTGAATCAACCGACTCATTTTCATAATCAATCTCTAATGGTTCTTTAATAACCAATGACTGTAGAATCCCCTTTTTCTTAATAAGTAACCCTTTTTTATCAAACGATCTCCTGAAACCATCTATAACCACAGGTACCACCACAGGTTTGTATCTTTTAATAATATGTGCGGTCCCTTTTCGAAGAGGTTTCCATGGAGTAGTTGTCCCCTGAGGAAAAGTGATGACCCAGCCATCTTTCAGTGCCATTCCAATATTCGAAATATCACTCATTTTAACTTGTCGATTCACATCTTTTCCTTCCGCTCGCCAGGTTCGGTCTATACTTACAGAACCTACATACGCAAACATTTTTGTCAGGAGGCTTTTGCGCATGGTCTCTGCAGCGGCCACATAGTAGATATTCAATTTAGGGTTCCACAGGTACCCTATATTTTTTATGGAATCATCCCTTCCGTGTAAACTGGCATTAAATACATGGAACATAGCAACCACGTCCGCAAAATAGGTCTGGTGATTACTCACAAACAAAACATTTTTTTCGGGAAGATTACGGATTATTTCAGAACCTTCTATTTCAAGCGTATTAAATCCTTTGTAGCGCTGATGAGTAATAAGTCCTAAACTGCGGATTAACCACTTCTTTAGAAATAATATGTGTCCAAACGGATTTTCCTTAAATAACGTCATAGTTTACAAAACTACAAAATATGCCTTATAACACCTGTTTGAAAAGTTCTTTGATTTCACTAAGCATCATAGCCGTTGCTCCCCAAACGGTATAACCCTTTAATTTAAAGGCAGGTACCTCAATATTTTCGGCATAGGAAGTTGTCAAAATCTGAGTGATCATTTTAGAATCATCCATAAAATCAAGCAAAGGCACCTCAACCAATTCTTCTACTTCATCATCCTGCTTTACGAATGCTTGTCTTTTATTGTATAAACCAATATAAGGCCGTACCTCAAAATTACTTGGTGGTATGTAAATTTCGCTTAAAGACTTGATTATTCGAACATCCTCCGGCCTTACACCCACTTCTTCATGAGTCTCCCGTAAAGCTGTGGCAAGTAAATCTTTATCCTTTTTTTCCGATTTCCCACCGGGAAATCCAATCTGATTGGAATGAACCCCGGGATAAGAATTTCGTAGAATGAGCAATAGATTTGTTAACTGCCTTTCATCAGGATAAAATAAAGCAACAACACCTGCCTTTTTGGGATTTGTGTTCTTCCTTTCTAAGGCCTTTAACTCCTCAATACGAATTTGCGGAGCCATTTTATAGTGCGAAGATGCCCCCGGAAGGGGTAGATTTTTTATTTTTGCTACCTGTAGTGCAAAATCAATATAGTTCATGTCGCATATAAAAATTACCTTCCTTGCAATAATACCACTATTTTTTTTTGGTTCATGCAAGCAATCACCCAGCCCTGACTCTAACTCTAACTCTAACTCTAACTCTAAAGTAGAAAAATCAAAAGCGGTTAAAGCAGATTCTGTTATAACCGATTCAATAACTGATATTAAAGAAAAGGAAACATTTGTACTCACTGAAGAAAATGCCATAGACTTCTTTTTTGATTACCAAAAAAATCTAAAAACAACGAAAGTAAAGCTGACTACCAGTTTGGGTAATTTCACGGTACAATTATATGATAATGTACCTTATCACAAGGCAAACTTTATTTACCTGACCAGAAAAGGATATTTTGACAATACCATGTTCCACAGGGTTGTAAAAGATTTTATCATTCAGGGAGGTAATGCAGACAACGTGGAAACCGCCCGAAAGCGCAAAGAAATTGGCAGATACCTTCTACCCCCTGATACAAGAAAAGGTTATAAGCATCATAGAGGAACAATTTCAATGCCCAGTAGTGAAATAGATAATCCGCATATGCTAGCCTCTCCTTATGAATTTTTTATTGTTGTGACAAAACCGGGTTCCTACCATTTAGATGGTGATTTTACACCTTTTGGAAAAGTTATTAGTGGTATGGATGTGGTTGATAAAATAAACCAGCAACCAGTAGATAGTGGTGACTGGCCCATGCAAAATATCAACATTCTAAAGGCAGAAATTGTTGAGTGATTAATGAGTCTTATATATACTGGGAAGGGCAATTTTGTATTTTACTGCAACTAAACGAATACCAATAACAATTAGAATAGACGCCAAATAGACGTACTCATCATCTAAAGGCAACTTTCTGAGCAGGAAGTAGCTGAGCCCGCCTAACACGCAAGCCGTAGCATATATCTCTTTGCGAAAAATAACCGGTATTTCATTACATAATATATCTCTGATAACACCTCCAAAACTAGCTGTAATTGTACCCAAAATAATACACATAACAGGAAGCAAGTTGGCATTTAGACCCTTTTCTATTCCAACCATAGTATACAATCCAATACCTAAAGTATCAAAAAGAAATAATGATTTTCTTAAAAATCTAAGTTTTTCTCTAAAAATAATAGCCAGAATAACAGTACCAATAATCGTAATTAAATATGTAGATTCAAGCATCCAGGCCACAGGTGTATTGCCTATTAGTAAATCTCTAAGAGTACCACCTCCTATAGCGGTGACGAAGGCAATAATAAATACTCCGAATAGGTCAAGGCGCTTATCCATAGCTACAAGCACACCAGATATAGCAAAGGCCATAGTACCCAAAAGATCCATTAGAAAGTAAAACATAATTTCTTCTTTTTAAATAAATCCTATTATAAGTGTTAAAACTATAAAAATAAACTTAGCCAAGACAGTTGGCTATAAAAGGATTGATTTTGTAAATATGACAATAATATTGTAAGATTACTTAAGCTTAAATCATTGGGCTTTGAGCGGAAAATAAAACTAATATACCTTAAATTAAGTTTGTAATATGGATTTAAAAAAAGGACGTCTCAACACAGGCTATTTCTTTCTTGGATTATTTGCCATTTTCATTGGGTTATATCCATTGCGATTTATTGGATTACCTTATGAAGAAAGTCTTTTAGGATCAAAATCCGAGACGCTACTCAATAGTTCTATCTATCTCACCGCTTTTTATACGCATATTTTTTTAGGCGGACTTGCCCTGCTAACAGGGTTTTCTCAATTTTATAAAAGACTGAGAGTGAAAAGATTAGCCCTGCACAGGACTTTAGGGAAAATTTATATTGGAGCTGTTCTACTAAGTGGTATTGCTGGATTGAGCATTGCATTTTTTGCGACAGGAGGGATTATTCCTGCGCTTGGTTTTGCGGGATTAGCGATACTTTGGCTTTATACCACATCAAATGCTTACACCAGTATAAAAAAAATAGATATTGATGCACATCAACGCTGGATGATCCGAAGTTACGCCCTTTGTTTTGCTGCTGTTACACTTCGTCTTTATCTACCATTATTCACGGGCTTAATGCATATGGACTTTATTCCGGCCTATAAAATTATTGCATGGTTGTGCTGGGTACCAAATATTCTTATTGCGGAGATTTTTATCGTCAGAAGGCTTAACTGAATCTTCCGATTCTTTAGGGGCCTGCCCTTCTCTTTATTTAGATGTAAAAATTGATAAACTAGAGTTATTTTAAGAAAATAACTTTGCGTCCTAAAGGCCATGGTAGCAATATCAGGTAAGGGATAATACCAGGAATTCAGATTATTATTCATATATCACTTAAATTAAAATTAATGGATAATCTGTCATTTGCCTGGGCCGGTAGCCTGAAAACCGGCATTGGCCGTTATTACAGAATACAAAACCCGGTGATTCTACTAGTATTTGACAATACGCAAAATAATACAAATCATATTCATACCACAGTAAGGGATCGTACAAATGATTTTGGGCGAGACTTGTTGAAAGAATATTACACTGAAAGTCATAAACGGTAAAAATTCTCTGTAATTCTAAATGAGTAAAGAGGATTTACGAAAATATTTCTCATTGGTATCCATACTTTCCCTAGTACCAATTAAGTGTAGGTTGGAACTAACTATACAGTTTTACTTTTGAGCTGTTCTCACATATTATTAATTTGCTATCTTTAAAGGAAGTTGCATGGCGTTTTACGGTGCATCTATTCACTTTCTTCTTGTACATATGCCCCCAATGTATAAAACTTGTATTACAATGAAAACTCAATACACTCTGTTGATAGGTTTATTTATTCTAAGTTTTCTTAGCTTCACCAATTGCAAAAATAAACAGAAACCAAATCCTGATTTGGCCTCTATTGATCTGCTCAGAGGCGAACTCATTTTATGCAGTTCAGAACAATTCGGAGAGGTGAGCTTTTCTCTTTCCTGTAATTATGATACCCGCGAGACTTTTGACCTGGCGGTGTCCTTATTGCACTCGTTTGAATATGAAGAGGCAGAAAAAGCGTTTGTCCAGGTGTTGGATGCAGATCCTGATTGTGCAATGGCTTATTGGGGAGTGGCTATGAGTATTGTACATTCATTATGGTATCAGTCTGATAAAAGTTACCTGGAAAAAGGATCGAAACTTCTGGAAATTGCAAGCAAAATTCCAAAAGGAGAAAGGGAAAAGGATTATTTGGATGCTATAAGCATATACTATAAAGATTGGGATACTGTTGATCAAAATAAAAGGGCATTGTTGTATGAAAAGAAGATGGAGAAAATTTATAATAAGTACCCTGACGATAATGAAGCGGCCGTTTTTTATGCTTTAGCCTTGAGAGCATCTGCAGATCGCAAGGATAAAACCTACAAGAATCAAAAAAAATCGGGCAAGATTCTTGAGAACTTGTTTGTAGACCAACCTAACCACCCCGGAATTGCCCATTATATCATACATAATTATGATTACCCGGAATTGGCTCATTTAGCATTACCAACGGCAAGAAGATATGCTGATATTGCGCCGGCCTCATCACATGCACAGCACATGCCCTCCCACATCTTTACGCGATTGGGATTATGGGATGAATCCATACAATCTAATGTAAGTTCAGCGTCATCGGCAAGATGTTATGCCGAGGCAAGTGGGATGGAGGGTCACTGGTCCAACGAGCTTCATGCCATGGGTTATTTGGTATATGCTTATTTGCAAAAAGGCGATAATAAAAATGCAAATGAACAATACCAGTACATGAAAACAATTTACGATGTTTACCCTTCAAACATTGCCGCTATTGCGTATCCCTTTGCTGCCGTACCGGCAAGAATTGCCCTGGAAAATGGAAGATGGGATGTCGCAGCTAATCTTCAATTTCATGAATCGGAGGTGAAATGGGATCAATTTCCATGGCAAAGTTCTTTGCTTCATTTTACCAGAGCTATAGGTTCACTGCATCTAAAAAACTTCAGTGCTGTCAAAGAAGAATTGGAAATCCTGAACTCTTTAAGGCAACAAATATTAGATGGAGGAAATGAGGCTAATGCAAGCCAGGTATTAATACAAATAAAAATCGTACAAGGCTTGTTACATTTTTATAGTGAAGAACAAGATGCAGGTATCGCACTGTTAAAAGAGGCTGTAGAAATGGAAGATATTACAGGTGTTCATGGTATTACACCTGGTAAACTGATACCGGCCCGGGAATTTTTGGCAGAAATGTTACTGGCCATGAACAAACCACATGAAGCTTTAGAAGTATATGAGAAAAATCTAAATGTGAATCCTAAGCGTTTCAACGGAATTTATGGGGCAGCGGTGGCTGCAAAACGATTTGGCGATCAGGAAAAAGCATCCAGGTATTTTGAAGAACTTTTAATACTTGCAGAGTCATCGCAAAGCGATAGGCCTGAAGTTGAGGAGGCTAAAACATTCATTCAACAACATATTGGTTAAAATCCCGACATTAGGAAGACTAAATACAATCAACAACTATTAATAATACAATCATGAAAAAAAAATCGGGCCTTATCATTATCGCAATTGGTCTGCTTGCACTGGTATATTTTTTACCTAGCCAAAAAAGATACAAAAACCTGGACCATTCCCAAAAAGCATCCTTTTACTCAATCAAATGCACCGTTGCTAAATATTTATTAAGCGATGTGGACACTACACAACAGATTTCACCTTTATTTGAAAACCTTGGAAATCTTAGTTTTCCTATTACTACATCCAAAGAAATGGCGCAAACTTTTTTTAATCAGGGTTTAAGACTAACCTATGCTTTTAATCACGCAGAAGCACACCGCTCCTTTATGGAGGCATCCAGGCTGGATCCGAATTCGGCTATGACCTACTGGGGACAAGCCTATGCACTGGGGCCTAACATAAATGATCAATTGCCTCCGGACGAGCGCAAAGAGAAATATAATGAGGCACTCGCAAAAGCTAAAAAAATGGCTTCTGCGGCAAGTCCAAAAGAACAGGCTTTAATTAATGCACTTACATCCAGATACAGTACAGACCTTACTACAGATGTATCAGAATTGAATATGGCATATATGAATGCCATGACCGAAGTAGTAAAGCAATTTCCGGAGGACTCAAATGTTCAAACTTTATATGCTGCTTCAGTAATGAATACGGTACCGTGGAATTATTGGGATAAAGATGGTAATCCATCGCCAAATATTGCCGAAGCGAAGGCCGCATTGGAAAAGGCTATGGTAATTAATCCTGACAATCCAGGAGCACATCACTATTATATTCATATGGTAGAATTACCAACACCGGACCTAGCGGTACCCAGTGCCGATAAATTGGCTTCTCTGATGCCTGCAGCAGGCCATATTGTTCATATGCCCTCTCATATTTATATAAGAGTTGGCCGTTATCTTGATGCTGTTAAAATTAATCAGGCCGCTATTTTGGCGGATGAGGATTATATTTCTCAGTGTTATTCCCAGGGACTTTATCCCTTGGGTTATTACCCGCATAATATCCATTTCCTATGGTCTGCCTCAAGTTTATTGGGCGCCAGCGAAATAGCTATCGATGCAGCGAAGAAAACGGCTGAAAAAGTACCCACCGGGGAATTAATAACACTTCCCTTTTTGCAGGATTTTGCATCAACGCCAATGTTGGCCTATGTTCGTTTTGGAAAATGGAATGAGATATTGACTATACCAGCTCCAAATCCGGAGATTAAGCATGTAAATCTCATGAGGCATTATGCAAGAGGAATTGCCTTTGTCCGAAAAAACAACGCAAAAGAAGCTCTGGAAGAACTGGATGCTATAGCAATACTTAAAGGAGATCCGGATCTGGAAAACCTCGTGGCTACAGCCAATAATAACTCCGCTTCCATAGCGCGTTTAGCATATGAGGTAGTTGCCGGAGAATTAGCCTCTCTTAACGGAGACTTACCAAAAGCAATTGAACATTTACAAAATGCCGTATCCTTGGAAGATAAACTAGTCTATACCGAGCCTGCTGCATGGCATGTACCAACACGCCAAAACCTGGGCGCCATATTACTAAAAGCCAAAAAATACAATGAGGCTGAAATTATTTACAAAGAGGACCTGGAAGTCTTAAGGCAAAACGGATGGTCGCTTATGGGCTTGTATAAAAGTCTGTTAGCTCAGGGCAAAATGGATGAGGCAACACTAATTAAAACCGAATATGACAAAGCATGGGAAAATGCTGATATTGAAATAGATACTTCGGTACTCTGAAAACAGCAGAAGTAGAAGTCCATTAGATTAAGTTTATAAAAACGCATCATTGCAGATGGAATTTTTTAAAAATCCGCATTTAAGGAAAGGAATAATTATATTTCTAATACTTACATCCTTATTGGTTTTTTTTTCCTATTTGTTGAAGGAAGAACAACCGGCAGTTTATAATCCTTCAGATTTAAACCCTGCATTAGTAGATTTGAGTCTTCAAGGTGTGAAAACTGACCATATTGTTGGTCCATTTAGCCTTATCAATCAAAACGGGGATACAATAACAGAGATGGATTATGAAGGTAAAATCTATGTAGCCGATTTCTTCTTTACACGCTGTCTCACTGTATGTCCTGTAATGACAAATAATATGGAGAAATTACAAATTGAATTTTTGAATGATAAGGATGTTAAATTGTTATCGCTTTCCGTTACTCCGGAAATGGACAGTGTGCCCGTTCTATATGATTATGCCTCTAAAAATGGTGCTGTTGATGCTAAATGGAATATTACTACAGGTAAAAAAAAGCATATTTATGAACTAGCGCGTAAAAGTTATTTCGCAGTAGTTGATCAAGGCGATGGAGGTTTACAGGACTTTATCCATACTCCAAATTTTGTACTTGTCGATAAAAAGAAACAAATAAGAGGTATCTATGACGGTACTAAAGATGACGAGATAAAACGTTTAATTAAGGACATCAGAATCTTGAAGAATTAATGGGCATTTTTTGTAAATTGTAATATGTCCTAGTGAAATCATTAAAATTAAGTGCATTGCAACGGTATTAAGCTTAATACAAACAATATGAAAAAAATATTATATCTATGCCTTATAGCATTAAACGCCTTTATCCTGCTACAATGTAAGACCGAAAAAAAAGAGATTTCTGTTAAGGAACCAGAAGAAAATAAGGTATCCTCGATATTTGAAGAGGGCGAGATTGACGCATACGAAGAAAGTCTCTGGTCCATAGTTCCTAAAGCAACCAAAATTGAAGTAATCGCGGAAGGACATGACTGGACTGAAGGGCCACTATGGTTACCCGAACAGGAAATGCTCTTGTATTCAGATATACCCAGAAATGCAATCTATAGTTGGAAAGAAGGGGAAGAAGCAAAATTGTATCTTCAACCTTCAGGCTTTATAGGAGAAAAATTTGAAGGGTCAGAACCCGGGGCTAACGGATTAATGCTAAATAGGGAAGGTGAGTTGGTACTATGCCAGCATGGGGATAGGCAGATTGCATTAATGCAAAGTTCGGTTTTGGAACCGACGGCCAATTATAAATCACTCGCAAGCACTTTTGAGGGAAAAAAATTCAATAGCCCTAATGACGGGGTAATCAAAAGTAATGGAGATATTTATTTTACTGACCCACCTTATGGCTTGCCTCAAAGAATGGATGATCCTAATAAAGAAATCCCCTTTCAGGGGGTATACAGGGTTGATTCGGATGGAGAAATAAAACTCTTAACCCAGGAATTTACAAGACCTAACGGTATTGCATTCTCACCCGATGAGAAGAAACTTTATGTAGCGAATTCTGATCCCGAACTTGCAATATGGAAAGTATTTGATGTCCTGGAAGATGGTTCTATTAGCAATGGTAAGCTCTTTTATGATGTTACAGAGCTAGTCCCCAAAGAAAAAGGCCTGCCAGACGGCTTAAAAGTGGATAATATGGGGAACATATTTGCAACAGGGCCCGGAGGGGTTTTTATATTCTCACCCGAAGGAAAGGTATTGGGTAAAATTAAAACGGGGCAAGCCACATCAAACTGTGCCTTCAATGCGGACAAATCTTCATTATATATAACGGCCGATAGTTATGTACTTCGAGTGCAATTAAGTCTATAATAAGATAATGACTTAACTTCTTTTTGATTTCTTCAAACCCTGAAGGAATACTATAGATTCTTAATTTTTACTATAAATCTGTCATTATTTCTTTGGCTTCATTAAACTCCTGCATCATATCTGATAAAATTTTTGCCGCGGGCTTAATGTCATGAATTAGTGCAGAAACCTGACCTATTTCCAACTCCCCCTCTTCCAGATCACCTTCAAACATGCCTCGTTTAGCTCTGGCCCTACCTAGTAAATCTTTTAACTCCTCTACTCCATAACCCTGCTGGTAGGCAGCCTGAACATCATTGTAAAATTTATTTTTAAGGAGTCTTACCGGAGCAAGTTCCTTAAGTGTCAAGTGGGTATCCCCTTCTCCTGCCTCAACAACTTTCTCCTTAAACAACGGGTGAGAAGATGCCTCCTCGCTCGCCACAAATCTGCTTCCTACCTGTACCCCGTCTGCTCCTAAAATCATAACAGCAAGCATGGCACTTCCGGTAGCAATTCCTCCCGCAGAGATAAGGGGAATATTAATTTTTTCGCGGACAGCAGGGATTAGAGTTAGTGTAGTTGTTTCATCCCTTCCATTGTGCCCACCTGCTTCGAAACCTTCGGCAACCACCGCATCAACTCCTGCTTCCTGAGCTTTCAAAGCAAACTTGACACTACTTACCACATGCACCACAGTTATACCATTTTCTTTTAAATATTTGGTCCATGTCTTGGGATTCCCAGCTGAGGTAAATACAATCCTGACCTCCAATTTTACAATAATTTCCATCAACTTATCGATGTCCGGATAAAGCATAGGTACATTAACGCCAAAAGGTTTTTCCGTTGCCTGCTGGCACTTTTGAATATGTTCCCTAAGAACTTCCGGATACATGCTTCCAGCGCCTATAAGTCCAAGTCCTCCCGCATTGGATACTGCCGAGGCAAGCCGCCAACCGCTCGCCCAAATCATACCCGCCTGGATAATTGGATACTCAATTCCGAAAAGTGTGGTTATTCTATTTTGCATAAAAATTAAGAAATTACTCCGGAACCTATAAGCTCATTTTCAATATACCAGGCTGCGAATTGTCCTTCGGTTATGGCCGATTGCTTATCTTCGAAATCAACATAAAGTCCGGCATCAACCTTGTATAATTTGGCTTTTTGGAGTGGTTGCCTATATCGTATCCTGGCCCAGACCGCCATAGAATCATCTACTTTAAGACTTAGGTCGGGTCTAATCCAATGTAATTCATCATTCTTTATAAATAATGTTCGTCTGAAAAGCCCGGGGTGGGTTTTTCCCTGTCCCGTAAAAATAATATTTTCCGATACATCAGTTTCTATGACGAATAAAGGCTCAGGGGTACCTCCCACATCAAGACCTTTTCTCTGTCCTTTGGTAAAGTAATGAGCACCCTGATGCTGGCCAACCACTTTGCCATCGGAAATTTCATAAACCGGTTTTTGAGCATAAAAGGCCAATTCCTCAAATTTATTCTTAAATACCGGAACTGTTCGAAGGTATTGGGGCACATCGTTCGGTACTTCCACAATGGGCCCGTTTTTTGGCTTTAACTTTTGCTGTAAAAAATCGGGTAAGCGTACTTTTCCAATAAAGCAAAGTCCCTGGGAATCTTTTTTATCGGCAGTAATTAAATCATTGTCAAAAGCGATCTTCCTTACCTGTGGTTTTGTCAACTCCCCAATTGGGAAAAGTGTTTTCGACAACTGGTCCTGGGACAGCTGGCATAAAAAGTAGGATTGATCTTTGTTATCATCTACCCCTGACAATAGCCTGTAAGTAGCAGACCCATCAGCATTCAAAATTTCCCCTTTTCTACAATAGTGTCCTGTAGCTACATAATCTGCACCCAATTGAATAGCAATCTTTAGGAAAACATCAAACTTAATTTCCCGGTTGCATAATACATCAGGATTGGGGGTTCTTCCTTTTTCGTACTCCCGAAACATATAATCTACAATACGTTCCTTGTATTCTTTGCTCAAATCTACCGTTTGAAAAGGTATTCCCAACTTTTCAGCAACTATCAATGCATCATTACTATCTTCCAACCATGGACATTCTTTGGAAATGGTCACAGAATCGTCATGCCAGTTTTTCATAAAAAGGCCGATTACTTCATATCCCCGATCTTGCAACAGATATGCTGCTACACTAGAGTCTACCCCTCCTGAAAGTCCTACAACTACTTTTTTCATACCTACCAAAGAGCAGCAAAAATACAAAATTTGATTAGTATTCGGGCTAAGTCGAAAAGACTAAACACTATAGGATATCACGAAGGCGTTGCAGTAACAATTTTTAATCCAATGTTTATGAATATTTTCAAAATTCAACAAATCATAAATATTTAGCAATTACCCCGGAAGGCTCCGCCATCATCTTAGCAATGGCAATCCTGGCTCTCAGGATGTTTCAGATGAAGCAACAACCAGCTGCCTGGAAAGCGACGATATTACGTTTTCATTATTATTTGGTCCTATTACAATTAGCAATGGTTCTGGAAATACGGTTGCGTATGAGCAGTAGTCGGAATACAGGCCGTAAATAGGGTCATTCATCTTAGAACAGCGGTAATGATCCCCGATACAACAAATTAGATCCCTATACATTACTAAAATTAAAAGGTTAGAACTACTCTAATGATTGCCGTTTTTTTATGCGCAAAAATGAGGGCTACTATAGTTATTTTATATATATTTTGTTAACTTTTAAATATTTTTAATTAAACATAAGCAACCATTTAACTATTTCAACATCCTTAATTTGAATTGATCAAATTAGGCTTTTAAAGCCTTATTATCCTTTATTAAGCTTCAATTGGTCGAATGTTAAACATATTATAAATATATATTTTTGTTTAATTTTTATTATAGTTTTGTCAAACAAAAATAAATTATAAATTTTTAAATCTAATCTTAAAATGAAAACAAATCCTAATTTTATTAAAACAATTCTTACTGCATTTGTTTTAATGTTATCACTATCATGTTCTGATGACGACAATGCCCCAGTGGTAGTTGAGCCAGAACCAGAAGAACAAAATATTGTTGAAATCGCCCTAGCAACTCCAGAACTTAGTATTCTAGTTTCTGCACTTTCAGCTGCAGACGGAGATTTGGTAAGTTTACTTAGCGGAGACGGTCCTTTTACGGTTCTTGCTCCTGATAATGCCGCTTTTACCGCTTTCTTAGCTTCAAATGGCTTTGCTTCCCTTGAGGACGTCCCTACGGATGTATTATCTCAAATTTTATTAAACCATGTTATTTCTGCTGATATTACATCCAGTGATTTAGTTGCAGCAGGCGCCGGATATGCCAGTACAAATGCTTCCGGAG